>DAOWMR010000449.1 GCA_030642995.1 Spirochaetales bacterium | reverse complement strand
CGGGCTTTTCTCCGGAGGCCAGCGTCAGGCGCTCACCCTCCTCATGATGGTTTTGTCGGAGCCGTCGCTGGTCCTGCTGGACGAGCATACCGCGGCGCTGGACCCAAAGAATGCGCAAATCGTGCTGGATCTCACTACACGGTTCATCCGCGAGTACAAGCTCACGACCATGATGATCACGCACAACATGGGCCAGGCCATCCGCTTCGGGGACCGGCTGCTCATGATGGACCGAGGGGAGATCATCCTGGACGTCCGTGGCCGGGAGAAGCAGGGTCTCACCGTTGAGAAGCTGGTGGAGAAGTTTCATGAGATTCGCCACGCCGAGCTGGAGAACGACGAGTTGATGCTCGCACAGAGCAAGTAGGGCGAGTAGGACGGGCGCTCCGCTACCGGCGTCCAAGCAGCGCCATGAACTCTTCAGCATTCTCAATGGCCTGCCCCGCGAAGTGATTGTTGAACGCGATGATGACCGCTTCGGCCTTTGCCGCCATCTCCTTCACCGGTTCCAGCCAGTCGCCGAGTTCGCCCTGAGTGTAGCGATAGTCGTAGCGGGTGACATTCGTGCCGTTCCACCAGTTGACCGTGTTCCGGCCGTGAAATCGGATGTATCCGTACGAGCTGGTCAGGCGTGGCGTCGTAAGCGGCAGCCCGTCGAGCTTCGGGAGATCCGGGATGACGAGCCCGACGTTGCGTTTCTCCAATTCGTTCCACACCGACGCCCGATCCCACTCATCGTTCCGGAACTCGGCAAAGAGTCTCGCTGGCTTCAGGGCGTCGGTCACCGACGCGAGGTACCGCCGATTGGCGTCGTCGTAGTGAAAGCTGTACGGGAACTGGAGCAGGACACCGAGCAGGCGGTCGGGCCCTGGCGCGCCGGTTGAGGGCGCCTCGTTCTTGAACCCGTCCAGCGCCGCGAGGAACCTCTCGGCCGCGCGTTCCCAGCCGGGGCCGCGTTCGTGGGTCAAGCTCTTGTGCGCCTTGATCACGAATCTGAACGTGTTCGGCACCTTGTCGGCAATCTGTCGCAGCCCCTCGGCGGTGGGCTCCCGGTAATAGCTGAAATTGAGCTCGGTGAATGGGAACCGCTCGGCGTAGAGCGGTAGAAAGTCACGCTTGTCGGTGCCCGGGGGATAGACAGGCCCAACCCAGTCGGCATATGAGTAACCGGATGTGGCAATGAGGATCTCGCCCATGGGAGGAGTGTAGCACGATGCCCATTCACACAGGGCGAACACACCCCCCTCAAAGGTGCTTGGGCAGGTAAGAAGGTCCCGTCGCTGGTCCTCGGGCCAAGAGGCCCTGCGGAGACGCGCCGTGCCCTTCCTGCCTGCCGCACGACTTGCCTCCCTGAAGTGCGTTCGGCCTGGCCACGGTGGCCGCGTGGGCATGGTCCTCCGAACGTAAACCATTGACACCAGTTGTGATCTCCTTGTCCTTGACGAGATCCAGGAGTGCAATCACGCGATCACGTTTCTGAAGTACTTTGCACAGGATCTTCCGGAGTTGGACCTCATCGTGGCCGGGCAGCACGCACGAAGCAGTTCGTCTCGTTCGGAAAGTGCAAACTGAGCTGGTGTTGGAATATCGTGCCGATTTTGCCAAGTACTCCGGGATTGTCAACGTCAACCACATCAACTACGTCTTTGACTCACTTCCTGCTATTCCCACTCGTCATGGTAGATACCTGTCAATATCAAGAGTAGAATCCGAACTTCATTATCTTGCTCCTCACGGTATCGGTAACCGATCTCAGGGAACCGGCGAAGAACCTGCGCTCTCTCGTATATGCCGGAAACAACCCTTTGTCACGCAGTTGGGCTATCGACAGCAATGTAATCGTGGATATCGCGAAGCCAACGAACCGCTTCCTCGGTCCACGCTATTTCTGCCATGTTTTGATCCGGCGCCCCATCTCCTCGTTTGAGATTACTCTCCCTTCTCGGGAATCCTCCAGTCCTCTCTCGATCATGCGGTCAAAGGCAAGTTCGCGCATGATTTCCTCATAGCTTGCATCTTCAGGCTGTGACTGTATTACCTCGGCCATCTTCTCTTTCACGTTTGACATTTGAACCTCTTGTCCAGATCAGCATAGGAACCAATCCAATCTCCTGTCAAGCTCGCTCAATGGGTGGACCTGTGGAGCAGCAGCCGTGGTGTATTCAATGGATGGTCCCGCCGTTGAGCTGATGCCCTGAGCGCCTACTGAGGTCTCTGTAGGCGCTTGACGGCTGTCCTGATCCTGCCTTGCAGCGAAGTAGCGAAATTGAAGAAAGACAGCTCCGGGTTCGGCTCCGAGTAGATGGCCTTCGCGTTTCCCTGTGGGGTCAAGAGGAGACAAGAAGCGTCGTATAGACGCTCACGAACAAGCCTGGTGCAGAAGATGTCATATCGATCTGCGTATGACGTATTCGAGAATTCTCGAAACACCGAAAAGTGCGGCTCCTTGGAGCGCACCGGGGACTTGGACTTATCGTGATCTTCCAGAAGCATCAGATACCCGACCCACGGACGGGGGGAGGTGCGGAATGCTCCTTCGCGGAAAGCAGTATTCAGATCGGTTGCATTTCCGAGGGCCTCCTCAACGCGATTGTTGAAGTTGTTGCCAAACGACGGTCCCACTTGGG
>DAOWMR010000142.1 GCA_030642995.1 Spirochaetales bacterium | reverse complement strand
GGTGATGAAATCGGAAATTGGCATCGCTCTCTCAACGGACGAACTTGCCAGTACGACCGTGGCATCTGCTGCGAAAAGGTAGGGCAAGGTGTCGCCCGCGGGCGAGGCATTGCAGATATTCCCTCCGATTGTTCCCGCGTTTCGTACGGCCGGCGAAGCGAACTCGCGGATGGCCGCGATGAGGCCGAGAGGCGTCGATAGATGCGCTGCAATATCGTTCAGCGTTGCCGCCGCTCCGACGGTCAGGTCTGAGGTCGTTTCAGTGATCGTGCGCAATTCCGGTAGATTCCCGATGAAGAGCGGCGACGCATTCAGATGGATGGGGAGCGGCCCGCGGCGGCGGTGGCGCACCATGAGATCCGTTCCGCCGGCAATCGGGATTGTGCTTTCTGTTTCACGAATCCGGAGGGCTTCGACGAGAGATGTGGGGGTGAATCCGTTCCTACTCATTGAGTTTCTCGCTTGCAGTCTGTACGGCCTGGACAATCATGTTATAGCCGGTACAACGACACAGGTTCCCCGACAACCCGTGTCTGATCTCCTTCTCCGACGGTTTCGGGTTCTCGCGAAGGAGAGCTTCCGTAGCCATGACAAAGCCGGGGGTGCAGAAGCCGCACTGAACGGCGCCGGCATCTGAGAACGCCTGCTCAATGACCGCATACCGATCGGTTTCGCGAAACCCTTCGATGGTGAGAATCTCGGCGCCTTCGGCTGCAGTAACGGGAGTGACGCATGAGTTCACGATTCGCCCGTTCAGGAGAATTGCACACGCGCCGCACTCACCCTCTCCACAACCTTCCTTCACGCCGTGCAGGCCCAGGTCAACACGGAGCACATCCAGCAGGCGGGCCAGAGGTTCCGCTTCAACCATCACGGAGTTGCCGTTTACCGTGAAAGAGACTCTCATCGTGCTCTCCCTTCGGATCGCACGAGTTCTTCCAGATACTCGGGCGTCAGCGGGATCTGGTGGATCTCGGCGCCGAGAGCGCACTCCACCGCGTCGCCCAGTGCGGGGGCAGATCCGGTGAGCGGGATCTCGCCGACTCCCTTTGCACCGAACGGGCCGTCATGGTAGGGATTGGATACGAGTTCCACGTGTATTTCCGGGGTGTCAAGCGATCCCGGAATGACATAGTCGGTCATTGAGCGCTGCTGGAAGGCCCCATCGCGAACCTCGAGTAACTCGGTTGAGCCGTAGCCGATCCCCTGGACGATGCCGCCCTGGATCTGACCAATGACGATCCGCTCATCAATTGCGGTGCCGATGTCATAGATCGCCCAGACGGTCAACGGGTGGATCGTGAAGGTGAGCAGGTCCAACTCGATCTCCATGATGTTGACCCCCCAGCTGAATGCCGGGTAGGCATCGCCGGTGAAGGTCGATTGATCCCATTCAATCTCGGGCGGCTGCTCGTAGTTTGCTTCCACCTCAACCGATCTTCCCGGACGAGGTGGATCGGTATTCTTGAGCTTCAGCGCGGCCTTGTGCAGGAGACCTCCGACAACCATCACCGTACGCGACGCTACGGTGGGTCCGGAGTCGGGCACCTGATCGGTATCCGGGTTCTGGAATTCCACTCGATTCATGGGAATACCAAGTGTCTCCGCCACAATCTTGCGGAGCGTCGTCTCCGCCCCCTGTCCCATTTCCACGTTGGAGCAGAGTACCTCGACCTTTCCGTCTGCATGGCTCCTGAGCTTGACCCTGGCCTTGATGATGTCACGTTCGCCGCTCCCGGTGAAGCCGCACCCGTGATTGAACAGTGACACGCCGATGCCTCGCCGGGTGATACCGGCTCCCCGTTCATACTCTGCGCGCTTGCGGTCGTACTCCGATGGAGTCACGGCCAAGTCAATCATCTCCTCCATCTTCACGGGATCTCGCAGGATCCCTCCGGTTATGGTTCGGTCGCCCTGCTGAAGCAGGTGTCGGCGTTTGAACGTCAACGGATCTTCGCCGTGTTTGCGGGCGAGATGACACATATGCATCTCGGAGGCAAAGAACGCCTGAGGCGAACCAAATCCCCGGAACGCGCCGTACGGTGCCACGTTGGTTCGGTAAGCCCGACCTCGAACGGAACACTCCGGAACGCGATACACTCCCGAAACGCTGAAGAGTGCCCGCTGGAGAACCGTGGAGGAGAGCCCTTCAAAGGCGCCCCCGTCCAGGCGGACATCGGCACAGGTGCTCTGTACGAACCCGGATGTTCCAACCGTGGATGCAAGTGCGATTCGGGACGGGTGTCGTTTGGTAGAGATCTCGATGTCCTGCCCGCGATCCAGCACGAGTTTCACAGGTTGTTCCGTCTTGTACGCGGCGAGCGCCACGTAACCGGCGAGAACCGACGGGAACTCTTCCTTGCCGCCGAACGCCCCCCCGGTTGGGGCCTGAACAATCCGGACTCTGTCGGGCTCCCAGCCGAATATGGTGACGATCGCCTTGTGGACATAGTAGGGGCACTGCATGGGCCCGGTGACAGTGATCCTGCCGTTCTCGTACCAGCCGGCCATTGCCTGAGGTTCCAGGTAGATGTGTTCCTGTGCTCCGGTATCGAATGATTCGCTGATCGTGAACGCGAGATTCTCCGGCTTTTCAGATTCCGACGCCGGAATCCCCGGCGCGCCCTTGAACTGGTAGTCCACAAAGCACTCAGGGGAGTTGGCCGCTTCTGCTCCGTCAATGCCGAAGACCGGGGGGAGGTCTTCATACTCGACGGCCACGGCCGCAATCAGCTCATCTATCACGGCTACATCCGCTCCGGCGATGAGCAGGATCGGTTGACCGATGTACTCCACCGTATCCACCGGGAAAAGCGGCCAGCTGTCGTTGATCATCCGTACCGCGTTTGCGCCCGGGATGTCGTGATAGTCCACGATGACGTAGCCATCCGGGAGCGCCGGTGTCTCAACTCGCCGAAGCAGTGCCTGCGGGCGACTTGAGAGGAGCAGCCGCGCGTGGAGCGCTCCCTCTATCTTCAAGTCATCCAGGTAGTTCGTCCTGCCGGCGCTCTTCTCAGGGGAGTCGGGGCGCGGGATGGACCGACTGATGGTGCTCATGCTGGTATCCTCACGCGGCCGGTTGCCGCGTCAATGTCTTTCAAACCGGTACCGGTGATCAACAGCACCGTGACGGCGTCCTGCGGCACGGTATCTGATGCGCGCAGGAGTCCTGCCAGGGACGAAGCTGCGGCGGGTTCGGCGAAGAGCCCGCTCTGAGCGGAGAGCATATGCTGGGCGTCCAGTATCTCGGCATCTGAAATCTCAACGCAGTGTCCCCCGTATTGAGTGAGCTTCTTCACTACACTGCGACCATTCGCCGGTACTCCCACTGAAATGGAATCCGCGATCGTGTTGGCCGGAATCGGATCATCAAACTTGCCGCGAGCGAGCGCCCGGTAAATGGCGTTGCTCCCTTCGGCCTGCACTGCGCAGATAGTCGGCATGGCGCCCGCCAATCCGAGCTGGATGAGGTCTTCGAAACCTTTGAACACACCGCCGAGAATGGCGCCGTCGCCGGTCGGGACGAAAACTGCGTCAGGCATGCGGCCGAGCTGGGCGAAGATTTCGAGCGCAACCGTCTTTTTGCCCTCAATGGTGAGCGGGTTGTATCCGGTGTTCCTGCTGAGGCCCCCGTGTGCGTCCGTGTATTCCAGAGAGCTGCGGCAGGCGTCGTCATAGGTACCATCAATCACGGTAACCTCGGCGCCGTACTGGAGGGACTGTACCAGTTTGGCGCGTGGCACCGATTTCGGAACAAAGATCTTCACCGACAGGCCTGCCGCAGCACCGATTCCGGCCATGGAACTCGCTGCGTTGCCGGTGGAAGCCACGACGACGTCGGTAATCTCGTGTCTGCGAGCGAAGGCGGCGACCAGGAGAGACGCGCGATCCTTCAGCGACCCGGTCGGATTGGCTGTGTCGTCCTTCAGGAAGACCTTTGGCCGCCCCAGGTTCTCTCGCAGTCTCGCCGGTTCCCAGAGCGGTGTGTTCCCAACCGGAACGGCGGGGAAGTAGCGAGGCTCTACCGGGAGCAGCTCCGCATAGGGGAGGGAGAGCGTTGTCGCGCCGGCCGGCCATGGACCCTGCAACTCACCTCGCAGGCCTACCTCGAGGATACCTCGGAGTGGCCTATTCGGTTGCTGCCGCTGCGAGCAGTCCGGGCAGAGCATGCGATCCGGGGTGATGTCAAACTGTCTATCGCACTCGGTGCAGCGATAGAAGAACTCCACTACGGGCGACCTCCCATGAGAAGAGCAAGGAGGCTCTTGGATGTGTGGAGCCTATTTTCCGCCTCGTCGTAGATGATCGAGTGTTCGCCGTCCAGCAGTTCATCGGTGATTTCATTGCCACGGTCCGCAGGGAGCGCATGCATGATCTTCGCACCCTTGTTCGCAGCCGCGAAGCGCTCGGTTGTGCAGATCCAGTCTTTGTGCCTCACGAGGTTTTCCTTCATGATCCGAGCGTGTTCTTCGTCGTCCACGAACTCGTCGAAGTGGGCAAAACCACCCCAGTTCTTGGGTATGACGATATCGGCGCCGGCGATTGCGTCGTCCATGGAGTCCACGACGGAGACCGAACCACCGCCGGCGTCGGCCAGCTTCCGGGCGCGAGTGAGCATGGAGTCCTGGAGCGGGAACTCCGGCGGATTGGCAACCACAACATCCACACCGAACCTGGGGAAGAGAAGCGCCTGCGTGACCGGAACCGAGAGGGGTTTCGCGTGGGTCGTTGCGTAAGCCCAACTGACCGCAACCTTGAGGCCCTTGAGGTTGGCCCCGAACTGTTCTTCCATGGTCATCAGGTCCGCGAGGCCCTGGAGCGGATGGTAGAGATCGTCCTGCATGGAGATCACCGGCACCTCCGCGTGCTCCGCAATGGCGTTGAGATAGGAGTTCCCGAGGTCGTAGAAGCAGTTCCGGATTGAAATGGCGTCGCCCATTCGCGACAGCACCTTCGCGGTGTCCTTCGGCGATTCCCCGTGGGTGATCTGCATCTTGTCCGGCGTGAGATCGTGGGCATGTCCGCCAAGCTGAGTCATCCCACCCTCGAGGGAGTTTCGCGTTCGCGTTGACTGCTCGAAGAAGAGCATGAAAAGCGTCTTGTGTTTGAGCAGGTCTTCGTATTGGCCCAGTGCATAGCGACGTTTCATGTCGAGTGCAACATCCAGCACGGTCCGTATTTCGCCGATCGACCAGTCGGCCAGGGTGATGAGGTCTCGGCCTCGAAGCAGTGTGTTCACAGTTGTTCCTCCAGGATGTAGGGCAGCAGGGCATAGAAGGCCGCTGATTTCTCGAGATGGTCGATGGGTGTTCGCTCATTCGGGGCATGGGCGTAGATTTCGTTTCCAGGTCCGAATCCGATTGTCGGGATCCCATGCTTTCCACAAATGGCAACGCCATTGGTGGAGAAGGTCCATTTGTCGATTTTCGGCTCTTCCTTGAAGAGCGACGTGTAGGTCGCAGCTCCTGCCTGAACCAGTGGGTGGTCCTCCTCTATCTTCCAGGTGGGGAAGTAGGACTCCTGCGGGAATGCGGTTCCCGTGTAGCTGATCTTGTCGTAGAGGGTGAGGGATACGGCCGGTTTGCCGCCGCCGCTTCCCGGTGCCTGCGGTGTTCCCTCAACGATTTCCCGCACCTCGCCGAGGGCGATTTCCTTCGTCTCACCCCAGGTGAGCCTTCGGTCAATGTGAAGGTCTGCTCCGTCGGCGACTGCGCAGAGGGAGGGGGCCGAAGATCGGAATCGAGAGACGACCGCAGAACCCTTGCCCAGAAAGGGGTCCGGCGCGAGACGCTCGTTGAGGGTTTCAATGCCGAGGGCGGCGCGGGAACAGTGATAGATGGCATTATCTCCGCGTTCGGGGGCCGAGCCGTGGGCCGAGAGGCCGGTGAACACGACGTCCATCTCCATCCGTCCGCGGTGTCCCCGGTAGATGCCCAGATTGGTCGGCTCGGTGATGACGGCAAACTCCGGAAGGAGTTTCTCCTCTTCTATCAGGTAGTTCCAGCAGAGGCCGTCGCAATCCTCCTCCATGACGGTGAAGGTGAGATAGATGCTCCACTCACCATCGTATCCGTTCTCTTTGAGAATGCGCCCTGCGGTGATCATTGACGCAGCGCCGCCCTCCTGGTCCACCGAGCCGCGTCCGTACACGTGGTCGTCCTCTATGAGGCCTGAGAACGGGTCGTGGTCCCACTGCGAGAGATCACCGGTATCCACCGTATCAATGTGCGCGTCTATGGCGAGCACGCGCGGGCCGTGACCGACCCGAGCAATGAGATTGCCCAGTCCGTCCACGCGGACCTCGTCGAACCCGGCATTTCGGGCCATCTCCGCGATTGCCTCAATCACCGGGCCTTCCTCGCCGCTCAGGCTGGGAATGCGGATCATCTGTGCGAGATTCTCTGCGGTGTAGTCGCGCAAGGCTCTCGCAGCGTTGCGTATTTTGTCGTCGGGAATCAAATCGATCGTACCTCCAGGTTCATGGCATCATATGGGCGAGTACATCCGAGTCGTCAATGGGTGTGACTGGAATATAGTCCAAAACGGCGATATCGGCTCGGGACGCAACCGTAAGATCTTCCGTTGCAGGAAAGTGATGTTTCCGGACATCTCTTCGGTGGGAGAAGATCGCCTCTTGGAGCGGTGACGTATCTGCTCCCCGGGCCCGAAGGGAGAGGAACTGGAACCGGAGAGTTTCGACGAGGTCGTCGGGGGATTCTCCCACATGTACGTGAACAGGCATGCCAATGGGGCGTGCGGCTGCAATCTGGCCGTAGTCGACCAGAATTGCCCCGTCGTTCAGGAAGATGTTGCCGCCACAGAGAACCCCGCGGCCGATGATGTATCGATGAGGTTTCACGGCGCGCTTTTCCTCAGGAACGTCCCGAATCCGGGCTCGGCAACGATACCGGTGTCCGAGTCGTACACGAGTGAACCTCTGACGATCGTTTTCTTGATTTTGCCGGTCAGCCGCATGCCTTCAAACGGAGTGATTGTTCCCTTGGAGAGAAACTCCGCCCCCGTCACGGTCCACTCTGCATCGGGATCAATGAGAACGCAGTCCCCGTCCATTCCTTCTCGC
>DAOWMR010000146.1 GCA_030642995.1 Spirochaetales bacterium | reverse complement strand
TTTCAAGGATCGTTCTATGACTTGGCATATGGGCACCCCCGGTGAGTACAGTACCGCTATGTCGAAAACGGCGCAATCAGAATGGACACCGGACCTGGCCCGAATACCGAAGCAGGCGGCCGGCCCCGTGATACGGGCCGGCGATTTCGGCGCCGCAGTCCGTTCAAACCACAAAAACGTCGTTTTTCCGTCGAAAGCGAACAACTTTTGCTTGCGCCGCTACCAATACCGGGTTGTGTTGGGGGCGCTGTTACTAACGCGGTATCACTAGGTACCACCGGCCGGTCTGAGGGGTCGGTCGGAAAAACAAAAGGAGGTGTGTATACGTAACGCTATCAGACGAATGCTGGCGATCATGCTGATGTTCTTGATCGCCGGTACGGTTTTCGCGACTGGAGAGGTGGAGGGCGCCTCAACCGGTCCTGTTGAGATCGAGTTCTGGACGACTCTCACGGAATCAGATCGCATGGCGACGCTCCAGGTTCTCATCGACACCTTTGAGATACTGAATCCGGACATCAGCATCGAACTGATCCCGGTCCCCGAGAATGATATGGCGTCACAGATGGCAGCCGCCGCGGCGGCGGGCAATCTTCCGGCATTTGCGGAGCTCGCGGCAGAGACTGCAGTTGCGCTCGGCGTCGAGGGACTGCTGGACGTTGACGCTACGACCGATTTCATCAACGACCTGGGAAAGAGCCGCTTCTACCAGGGCGCGTTGGAGCTTGTGGGAGTCGGCGATGGTCGTAACTACTACTCGGTCCCCTACCACGGCTGGATCCAGGGAATCTGGTACCGGGCCGACTGGTTCGCAGAAGCCGGTCTTGCGGCCCCCGATACCTGGGAAAACATCCTCACCGCTGCGAAGTACTTCAATCAGCCGGCGAACAACCAGTGGGGTATCCTCATCGGCACGACGGCGGAAGCGTTCACCGAGCAGTGCTTTACTCAGTTTGCCCGGTCCAACGATGCAGGGCTCTTCGACAAGGATGGGAATCTGATCTTCAACTCACCGGAGATGCGTGAGGCAATCGCGTACTATGCCGAGCTGGCCAAGTATACTCCTCCGGGCCCACAGACCTGGCGCGCACGTGACTACTACCTGGAAGGCAAGATGGCGATGTTCTTCTACAGCACCTACATCATGGACGACCTTGCCATTGAGAGCGTGGCCGCTGGATCGCTGACCGGCGAGAACTTCGAAGGCCTCGAGGGCGCCTTCTTTGACCCGGAGCTGGTGAACAACACCCGTCTCGCATCGATCATCACCCATGATCAGCCGGCAGGTTACGGCGTCATAGACACCTTGGGATTCCCCAAGCAGACTGATCCTGCAGCAACCGCGGCGGCTCAGAAGTTCCTCCAGTACCTCTTCACACCGAACGCCTATGTGACCTTCCTTCACATGGCTCCCGGTGGCATGAACCCGGTGCTTCCCGAAGTTACCGACAATCCGCGCTTCCTCAATGATCCAAAGGGTGTCTACACCCATTACGGTCCGGAGAAACTGGCGGAGATCACCGGCGGTCTGGAGAGTATTCAGACCTTCGGTATCGTGGAAGGTAACCGCATTGACGCGGCTTCTCTCATCTTTGCTCAGCAGATCCTGCCCCAGATGCTCTACGCCATCACCCAGGAAGGTGCTGACATTGACCGCGCGATGGCTGCAGCCGAAGCAGCGATGCGCGACTTGATGGACTAAAGTCCATCGCGGAGCAATTCACTCCGTTGTCTCATTGGTGGGCAGGCCTGTTGGGCCTGCCCACGTTCTACTTCTGAATAAGGGGGGACCATGGCTGATGTCGCAGTAGCGCGCCCCAGAACGCCACGATCACCGAAATCGCTGACTCCGCAGCAACGTGATGCACGTCTCGGTTGGGCACTTATCCTGCCGGCGATAACAATCATCGGGCTTCTGGTCATCTACCCGATCATCTACAACGTCTACCTGAGCTTCTTTGACGTGAGCCTCATGGGTGCAAACACGTTCACCGGCCTCGAGAATCACATCGGCGTCGTAACAGACGGGGAGTTCTGGCAGGCGGTTCTTACCACCGTCATCTATGTAATATTTTCGGTTCTCGGGACAGTTATGCTCGGGCTTGGCGTCGCAATCGTGATGAACAAGGAATTCCCGCTCCGGGGGGTGGTACGGAGCATCATCCTGCTGCCGTACGTGGCGCCGGTCATTGCCACCGTCTTTGCCTGGCAGTTCATCTTTGACCCGGTGAGAGGCATTTTTGTTCATCTCACCGTCGAAGTATTGGGAATTGTTCAAGACCGGTTCAATCTGATCGGTAACCCGAAGACCTCGATTATCGTTGCCGTCGTGTACAGCATCTGGAAGAACTTCCCGTTTGCGTACCTGATGATTCTGAGTCGGCTGCAGGCGATCGATGCATCGTTGTATGAAGCGGCCGAAATTGATGGCGCCGGCGCGTGGCACCGATTCATCCATATCACGCTTCCCGAGCTGCAATTCATCATCGGATCTCTGGTCCTGCTTCGGGTCATCTGGAATTTCAACAAGTTTGAAGAGGTATACCTCATCACGGAGAACGTGAAGGTCCTCTCCATCTACACCTATCTGACCGCGTTTACGGGATCGTTGGATCTTGGACGCGGTGCAACACTTGCAGTGATCCAGTTCCTGATCCTGCTGATCTTTATCATCTACTACGTGAAGAAGGTGTTGAAATGGTAGTACAGAGCAAGAATATCCTTCGTCGAATTGGATTCATTCTCGCCATACTGGCGATCATCACGTTTTCCCTCTTCCCCTTCATTCAGATGCTCTCGACGAGCCTGAAGTACCCGGCCGATTGGGGGAACCCGTCGCTCATACCGGAACGGATAAACACCTCGGCCTACAAGGAACTGCTTGCCATAGGACAACCCGAACCCGACATAAGTGCGGTTCCGGAATCAATTCGGAACCTGCTGGAGGAGGAGGATATCACCCAGGAACAGCGCGACGAAATTCTTGCCCGGTATGTGGATACCGGGGACATCTTCCCGTTCCTCACCTACTTCCGAAACTCGCTGGTGATCTCATTACTCGCGGCGTTCATGTCGGTCTTCCTGGCAGTCTTCGGCGCATACTCATTCAGTCGGCTGCAATACCGGGGACGGTCGCTTATCCAGCGGGGAGTGCTGTTCACCTACATGTTCGGAGGCATTCTCCTGCTCATTCCGCTCTACAAGGTGTCTGTCCAGCTGGGCCTCCTGGCCTCCCCTACGGGAACCTTCTTGGCGCTGCTGATCATCTACATGGTACAGACGCTCCCGGTCTCGCTCTACATGCTCGGCAACTACTTCCGGACCATCCCCTACTCAATAGAGGAAGCGGCGCTCATAGACGGGCTCTCGCGCCTCGGGACGATTCGTCGGATCATCATCCCGCTCTCAATGGGCGCCATCGCGACGGTGTTCATCTTCAGCTTCATGATCGCCTGGAACGAGTACATGTTTGCGAGCGTATTCCTGAAGTCGTTCAAGAACATCTACACCCTGCCCCTGGGCCTTCGATCGCTCTTCGATTCCCAGCATCTTATCTGGGACCGCATCATGTCCGCCAGCATGCTGACGGCGGTTCCGGTCATCGTCATGTTCATGTTCGTTCAGAAACGGCTTGTTGGTGGATTGTCCGCCGGCGGCGTGAAGGAGTAACGCGGCCGACCTCCGGCCCTGCGCACGACTCAGCCACTGCGGCGCCCCTTCCCAGGGCGCCGTTTTTTGTCCCCCCGGAGTCGCGCGTCCTGTAGCGCAATTGTTGAGAATGGAGTAAACTGCCAAAAACCACAGCTTGGCCACCGTGCGGGGAAGGAGCAGTCATGGCTGGAGGCGACCGATTCGAGTTCATCGTCAATCGATCTCCTGACTTCATAACACTCATCAATGCCGACTACGTCTACGAGTTCGCAAATGACTCGTACTGCGTAGCCATGGACAAGCAGGCGGCCGACGTTGTCGGTCACTCAGTTGAGGAAATCTGGGGTGAGGACAAGTTCATCACGAACATTCGGCCGGTGCTCGATAGGTGCTTTGAGGGAGAGACTGTTGAGTATATCGATATCTTCCGCTTCGGCAGCTTCGAGAAGCACATGCACATCACCTACTTCCCGTACACTGAGGAGAATGACGGGCGACCGTGCGCATTGGTCTTCTCGCATGATATCACCCGACTGACCGAGATTGAGACTCGCCTTACCCGTTACGAGTTCATTGACCCTTTGACTGGACTTCTCAACCGGCGGTCGCTCAACGTGATCCTGGACAAGGAAATCTACCGGGGACAGCGCGCCAACGAGGATGCATACCGTGCAATCATCTTCATCAGTCTCCGGACTTTGCATCGATCCATCAAAGCTACGGTCCGGAGTTCGCCGACCTCCTGCTTGAGAACACCGGCCTGCGCGTCAAGCAGACCGTTCGGGACAGTGACTACGTGTTTCGCTTTGATGGAACCGATCTCACAGTTCTGCTGACCGACATCAAGCATGCCGCGGACGCGGCGATTGTTGCCGAGAAGATCCACGACGCAATTTCCATGCCCTACTCCTACAAGGGCATAGACATCCGACTCTCCAGCGTGATCGGCGTATCTATCTACCCCACCGACGGCACTGACAGTCAGACGCTGATTCGAAACGCAAACTCAGCGATTGTTGAGGCAACCAAAACCCAGGCTCCCTACCTCCTCTACGATTCGGAGATGCACAAGAAGGCCATTGCCCGGCTGACCCTCAAGTCTGAGCTGCAACGCGCATTTGAGGCTCGTCAGTTTGTGCTTCATTATCAGCCGTTTGTTGACAAGGACGGCGCCATTGTCGGGGCGGAGGCGCTCATCCGGTGGAACCACCCGGAGCGCGGGTTGCTCTTCCCCGGAGCGTTCATCGGTGTGGCTGAGGAGACGCGCCTCATCAGCGCAATTGACCGGTGGGCACTCTTTGAGGTTTGCCATGAGCTTGCCCGCTGGCAGGATGTGCCTGACTTCTTCATCTCTATCAACATCAGCGCAAAGGATCTCCTGGATGAGTATCTGGTTGAAGCCACACAGCAGGCACTCGCGGCTGCGGGCGACATCAGCCCCGAACGGTTGAAGCTGGAGCTCACCGAGAGCATCTCAATGGACGATCCCGGGAAATCGATTGAGACAATGAAGGCGCTCATGGCATTGGGCCTGGATGTGTGGATAGACGACTTTGGAACAGGCCAGTCCAGCCTCAGCTATCTCAAACACCTGCCGGCGGTTGTCCTAAAGATTGACCGAGTCTTTATCGAGCAGATAGCCGACAACGCCGACGACAGGGAGTATCTGCGGAGCATCGTCTCCGCTATTCGTTCGCGCGGCAAGAAAGTCATCATCGAGGGCGTGAGTACCCGAGAACAGGCGGAACAACTCGCCGCCATCCACTTTGAGTACTTGCAGGGCTTCCACTTCAGCAAGGGTGTGCCGGCGGACGATCTCCACACACTCGTCCGGGATCACGGATCACTCCCGGTCGCTGAGCCTACGGAAACGTGAAATTCAGATCCCCGATCTCTGGATGTTCCTCACCAAAGAGTCGCAGCCAGATCAACAGTTCGGTGTGATCAAAGACGAGTCTCCGGAGGTCGGGCCGCATTTCCGCGATCCGCAGTTCCAGCTCTTCGGCAAACTCCGGTGGCACCGCGTCCCGGTTTGCCACGGCTATGGCAGCAAGCATCGCCCAAGCCGGCGCATACCACTCCTGGTCGCGCACTATTTGGAGAGCACGGTCCCCTGCCACGCCGGACTCACCGGCAAGCGCAAGCGCTCCGGCCTCGGCTAACTGTGCGCGCAGCGGGTCATCCTCCATTTCTTCGTAAGATCGGATCAGGTCCCCCGCACGATCCATCTCTCCTCCGGCCGCGGCGACAAACGCCGCCTCCAGCTTCACGGGTTGGTGGACCCACTCGCTTTCCAGATACGCTTGGTAGAACCGTCCGGCGCTGTCCGGACCGCCGATCAGAATGGTGAGGCGTGCCCTCATCAGCGCAACATCCGGGCTGTCGGGATCCTGCTCGAAGGCGATCTCTGTTTCACGCAGTGCTTCCGTCAGTTCCCCGGCGGCAACCAGCACCATCGCCCGCTCCGTACGGATCCACGGCTCGTCCAATCCTCGTCGGATGGCCTGCGCGAAGTCTTCGGCCGCTGCGGCGTATTCTCCCTGATTGCGTCGCATCTTTGCCCGTCGCAGGAACGGCCCCGGATGATCAGGATGCTCCGCGGTCAGTCGATTCAGGATCTCCAGAGCATGTTCGGGTTCACTCCACTCGAGCAGATCAACGAATGCCAACGCCGTCGGAACGTCGTTCGGATCGATGGAGTAGGCTCTCTCAATGTCTTCCGCACCCGCCTCGTCGCCCAGTTCCCACATGCGGAAAAAACCTCGTTCTACATAGGCCTGAAGGAATCCCGGCTCAATCTCTATCGCGCGGGTGTAGTCGTCCAGCGCCAACTCAAAAGCACCAATGTGCCGGAGAAGCTCGGCACGCTTGAAATAGGCAAGCGCGAATTCCGGATCGATTTCTATCGCGTGGCTGTAGAGGTCTATTGCCCGGCCAACATCGTCCCACGCGTTCAGCGCCTCAACCATCGCGCGGCTCGGGCTTGGCGGTATCATGCCGATACCGGCTTTTCCCCCGTCGACGTCGCGCCCGTCACCGTCGTGCTCGCCGGCACTCGTTACACATCCGGACAGAAGAATGAGTCCGATGAGTCCGGCTGTAAGCAGTGTGAAATGAAGTCTGTGTTTCATGACCGCCCCCTTTTGTATCCCACTACACGCTACCAGAGCAGCCGGTGTGATGCAAGATTGGGGGGATCCGGTTGGCGGCGGCCGGGGAGCTAGCGCTGGACCGTAGTGCGGCTACTGACGGAGTGAAACCCGGCTACTGCCGAACCAGGAGGAGATTTGCGTTGGAATTGGCCTCTATCTGCGTGACGCTTGCGTTTCGTTCGGTGACGACAACGCTCACGAGAAACAACACAT
>DAOWMR010000005.1 GCA_030642995.1 Spirochaetales bacterium | reverse complement strand
GTGCCTTCTTTCAATGAATATGCCAATGCAGCACCTTCGGGTCGGGTAGTTGAATTTCCACTCGAGTTTCCATCCTTCCAGATAGATGTGAATAAATTTGCCGCCGAAGCGACGAGAATAAGAGCTGATGTTGCTGTTGTAGTATCACCCAACAACCCGACATCCATGTTGGTTCCCAAGCCGGATCTCATTTGGCTTGCAAGAGAGCTTGAAACTCACGACTGCATGTTGATTGTTGACGAATCATTCCTGGATTTTGCAGAAAACCCAGATCAACTAACCATGGAACGAGAAATCGAGAGCTGCGGGAACGTGGCAATTATCAAGAGTATGAGCAAGGCCTACGGTATCTGTGGACTTAGGATTGGCTATATGGTCACGGCAAATTCGGAATTCGCTGAAGCTGTGAGAAACGGGGTGCATATTTGGAACATAAACGGGTTTGGGGAAGAGTTTCTGCGGCTCTTACCCGACTACAAACAGGAATTCATTGAAAGTTGCAAGCAAGTTCGAACCGACCGAGACAACCTGTACGAGAAGCTTCGTGGCGTAAGAGGCATGACTGTTTTCAAACCCGATGCAAACTTTGTTTTCTGTCGCTTGCCCGATAATGCGCGGAGTGGTCCAGAAATCACGAGGAAACTATTCATTGAACATAATATGTACATCAAGGATAGTGTGGGGAAAACCCAACCTGATTCTGATCGCTATCTGCGGATTGCGAGTCGTACAGAAGCAGAGAACTGCAGATTGGTTGAAGCGCTAATCAGTGTAATTGACTCGGCAGACGGGGATGTGTAGTGACAGACCCCAAACCTCAGCAACCGACCATGATCTCTTTTGCGAGGGATCTCCCCAATGTCTGTTCGCTTGCAGGTCTGCTATGTGCAGTGGTTGGCATCTATTTCGCCATTTTGGGTAGCTTCCGTGTTGCGATAGTCGGAGTTTTGTGGGCTGTTCTATTTGACTGGGCTGACGGAATCATTGCTCGGAAGATTACTGGACGAACAGACGAGCAGCGAGCTTTTGGGGGCCAGCTTGATTCACTGATAGACATTGTAAGTTTTGGAGTATTCCCGGCTGTCTTCCTCCTAAGCTATGGCAAGTTCAGTCCGTGGTTCCTGCCGGGGGCATTTCTCATTGTCGGCGCAAGTGCTATACGATTGAGTTACTTCAACATTTTCGGCTTGAGGTGCGACAATACCTACGTGGGACTCGCACTGGACAACAATGTCATTGTTCTTGCTTTCGTATTCTTGTTTGAAGGCTTTGTTAATCAGACGGTATTTTCAATAGTCCTTTACGGAATGTTGATGGTGTT
This sequence comes from Spirochaetales bacterium, assembly GCA_030642995.1. Classification (GTDB taxonomy): domain Bacteria; phylum Spirochaetota; class Spirochaetia; order DSM-27196; family SLST01; genus JAHOYX01. The sequence goes on along the minus strand of DAOWMR010000005.1, from coordinate 20,721 downwards.
TCTTGTGTTCAATTTGGCGCCTATACAAACTCCCAAATTCGCCGGAAAATGGTTTTATGCTCTTGTGATCTACACGCTGGCATTGACAGGCATCTACGGCTGGATGGAGTGGATCAATGTGTAACCAAGGCAAAACCGTGAACCGTCATGAGATGGTGGTCAGGCAGCGAGATACAGTCAGTTTACGGCGATCATGGTGACGTAGTCGTACAGTGTATGGGGTCGGCGACACTGTTGATGATCAAATGTTGGCGGATTCCGGAAACACGATTCCTCTGATTTCGCGTCCCAACTGATCCAGGTCTTGTTGGAAACTCTCCTTCTGTTCCTGGATGTACTCCTCGGCCAGTGTCCCATAGTGATCGATCGCGCCCAACAGGTTGTCCCGGAACTTCTCGAAGTAATCCGTCGTCTGCGATGAAAGCTTCAGCATGTAACTGTTGATCTCTTCGCGCAAGTACTGGATGTTGATCCTCAGTTCGCGGACGAACAGATTCGGCCGTTCCGGATCGGGCAAGAGCGAGACACGCCCATAAATGTGGCCGGTCATTTCATCCAGCGTTGCGATCTTGTTGAAGTACTTGATGTTTGGTCCACAGCAAATCGCCGGGGTTGCCTTTGGATCGATCCCGAGCTTGAGCGTGGCGCCACCAGCCAGATCATGACAAATACACGTCTTCTGGAGAATGGAGTCCTTCACTGCTTCGCGCTGTGGCTCGGTCAGTTCCTCCTGTTCCAATGCTTCCAGTCGACGCTTCTGATAGAAGCGTGAAGCAGTACAAACCGGCTCATCACTGTACGGAGATGGCGTCAGCTTGATGTAACCTTTGGGACACGCACTTCCGGGCGCCCCCCGCCGAATTCTCGCGCGCCGGGTCTCCTCGCTTGCCGAATTCCTCAGGCTCCAAAACGGTACCCCAAACGGCGAAGTCCGGCTCAGGTAGACATCGTCTCCCGAAGTGTCGACCAGTTTCTTGAGGTGTTCGGGATCAACGTTGGTCGCTTCGGGTACCAGCAGGAACGGCGTGCCCCATCCCGTTCCGTCAACTCCGTAATACGCAAACATCAACTCATTTTCAAAAGCCGTGCTGATCCCACCCTGTACCGTCACCCGTACCGACGGCACGGCGAAAGGCTGCGCGTGATCCAGTTTGGTCAGCGACTTCTCATAGATCGGATAGACCTGTTCCACCAGTTCGGTTCTCCGGCGCTTGAACTCGTCCAGGATTGGCCCGATGACCTGCCCGGCAGACGGGAAAACATGACCCCCGCAATTCAGACCTGACTCAACACGGAACTCAGATACCCAGAGGCCATGCTTGGCAAGATAACGTCCCTGGACAAATGCCGAGCGAAAGTCACTCACCTTCAGAATTATCTTTTTCTGGAGTCGCCCTTCCGCATTGGGAAAGAAATCATCGAATGTCGAAATGTAGTTATACAATTGTGGATTCATTCCGGCCGATAGAACGACTGACGAGTTCAACGTGCTCCTGGCGTAACCTCGTAACGCCGTCATGGCATCGCCATGCTCCGGTTCCATTGGTGCTGCTTTCCGATAAGGAATGCGATCAACCTTGGTCATGATGTTGACATCGATACTGCCTGGAACGATCGACTGCCGCAGTTCTGTCTCCAGTTCGTCGCGACGCACGGAGTCCTCGGTTTTGAGCATTTTCTCGTAGGACTGCTTCAGCGGACCTTCGGGCAACAGCTCGAAATACCGCGTGATATCGCTCTCCTCGCCAAACGGGGCGATGCGCAACTGCTCCACCTGACGCGCCACCGACTCATCAACCATATCCAGGTAGGCGGTAATCCGCCGCGCGCGCGCGTCATCCTCTCTTGACACAATCGGCTCAAATGACTCACTCGCTTGCCGACAATGAAACTCCCGCATCTGCTCAATCAACACGTCGTCAACAAGAGATATCACCGAGGAAATCCCGTATTTCGCGATTCTCAGCGGAGTATCGATCGTGAAACCGGTGCCCATTACCGGTATGTGAAAGGTATGTGAACCCGAAGCATGTTCCGTTATTGGCATTGACCGCTCCTGTCAATTCTCTGTGTCGTGACCGAGTACCGGATCGTAACCTAAGGTTTTCTATTTCACAAGTGAAGGTGGCCGGCAGGGGTTTGCAGTAACACGGCTGGTGAAACTGTGAGATAAATCGACATATTGGATAGATGAGCATATTGTGATACAATGTGGCGTGATGAAAGGCAAAGGGCGAATCGGGTCCACGGCCGTAGCTGACAAGGTTGTCAAGGCAGCGGCGACAATCCGTCGCGCGGCGTTCAACTATTCGAGTCGTGTCTGGGCCCTTGTCTCAGTAAGCAATCTAACCCAGGCGTTCGCGAGGGAGATGGTTTCTTCAAACGATGCCAACATGCAGGCTACTGAATCTGTTGACGATGGACTGCTTCAAGTCGGCGAGGGCACCAGAGAAATTGTCTCAGAGATCAGTGCCGCAGTAGGAGAAATCAGCGGAGCAACCGAACCCTTTCAGGCCGTGAGTGACACCATTGGCAATTTCACCGACGCGCTCGTCGAGATGGACCAGCGATTCCAGGAAGTGGGGGCCGCCTTTGGACAAGTGAATACCGCGGCCCAGGGCATATCCGAAACCGTCGCGGAAATCAGGAGCATCTCCTCCCTCACAAATCTCCTGGCCTTGAATGCCACCCTTGAGGCGGCACGAGCAGGACGGCACGGCCGGAGTTTCAGGGTAGTGGCTTCCGAGGTGAAGAAGCTTGCCGGACAGACCTCAGACCTGACCAAGTCGATCACGGAACTGCTTGAAGATCTCACCACCAGTGTCCGGCAAACCACTTCAAGCTTGGGATTGTTCGCAGAGGTCCGAGACGAAATCACCAGGAAGGCGACCGAGGCCCGGGAGAACCTGAGTGAGTCTGACAGCGCGCTTCAGTTAACATCTTCCCGAATGACCCGGGTGATGACGTCGGTCAACCAGCAGCAGGACCGCGTGCAGGAAATGGTGGAACAGATGGGAGCCCTGCGGGCGTCCGTCAGCAATGTCACCTCGAGCAGCCGGCACATCATGGACAACCTGGTTTCCGAGGCGGACATCGTCGAGGCCATTGGTGGGGACGATACCGAACTGAGGGACGGAGCTCAGGGACTTTCGGATGTGCTTCGTGATACCGGACTCGCACGCGGAGCGAAGGATCAGATTGTCGTTGGCCATGATCTGGCCTATCCGCCCTGGTGTTACGTGGAAAATGGCGTTTCCGCCGGGCTGAGTATTGACGTGATGAAACTCATCGCCGATACGCTGGGGCTTTCAATCTCCTTTCAGCCGAAGCAGTTCACAGATGTACTGCGTGACTTCAAGAGCGGTCGCACACGGATCATCCTGAACGTTGGATGGCCCAACCCGCTGGTGGAAGATGCGGGCGCGATTCCTTCCAAGCCGTACGCGGTGTTTGAGCCGGTCATCTTTGTACCCCGTGGAGACGATGACGCCGTGAGTCGAGACCCTTCCGAGTTCCACGGTCAGAATCTTGCGTTCCAGATGGGGAGCTATACCGAATATTCAATGAAGGAACATGGCGCTAACATGGTGCCGGTGGAGAACGACATACAGGGCATTGCCAGTCTGATATGGCGGAAGGTTGACGGTGTGGTCACCGAACGGCTGGTCGGCGGGCACATCTCCCGACGGTTTTTTCACGGCGAGATTGTCGTTGGGAGCAGCGCGTGCGAGCGGGTGGACGTGGTGATGGCGCTAAGAGAGAAGGACGCCGGTCTTCGCAGAAGGATGAACTCTCTTCTGGCAAAACCCGCTTTCCAGGCCCGTGTTCGCAAGATTCTCCAGAGCGAGTAGGTAACGCCGCTTCGGCCTACGTTCGACCAGGTTTGAGTTCGCAAGGCGCCCCCCCGACACGATTGTCGCTCCGATCACCGCCGGCACGGAAAAGAATCTCGCTCCCCGACGATCTCAGCCGGCCGCAGCGGCGCCTTCCACTCCCGCGTCTCCTGCTTGACAGATGTATGATGTATGTTATAATACAACCAATAGGATGGATCAAGCCGAGTGAAATCATTGTCGCCAGTGAGAAAAGACAATATCTCAAATCAGGTCTTTGATCAGTTACTTCTGCAGATTATCGAGGGGGGGTGGCCTCCAACGACACAAATGCCATCAGAGAATGAGCTAGCTACAATCCTGAATGTCAGCCGCGTATCCGTACGATCCGCGTTGGAGAAATTAGAAGCGCTGGGGCTAATCGAAAAAAGGCACGGCGAAGGTTCTTTCGTCAGGAAATTGTCGGCAGAAAGCCATATGAATTCACTGCTGCCAATGATAGCTCTCGATAATGTAGATTTGCTGGACGTAATGGAATACAGGAAAATCCTCGAATGCGGGATGATGGCCCTCGTTGTGGAAAATGCAACATCCGAGGATCTACAAATATTGGAGAGCATCATCATCGAAATGGAAAGAACGAAGGATGATTCTCAAATGTTTGCGGTTGAGGACATAAGATTTCACAGTGAAATCGCACGGATGTCCGGGAATTCGATCATCAACAAGGTCCAGGGAATACTGAAGGTCATTCTCAAAGCGTCGATGATCAACATCATACCTGTTGTAGGTACCGAAAGCGGAATTTACTACCACCGATTGATCTTGAAAGCCATTGCGGAAAGAGACTCGAAGAAGGCCTGCGCCCGCATGGCAGAGCATCTTGATGTGAATATTCATGGACTGAAGAAGTTAATCGAACAGGGCTAAGGGTGGTTCCTTTTTTGTGGATAGTTGTATGACATACGACGACTGACAACTATAGGAGCTTGAGAGGCTGAAATTTGGCAGGGCGAATGAGAGGAGGAACCCATCGTAAATACTGAAAATGGTTGTGAGCTTCTACGCCGGAAGGCTTTGTGCTTGAGGCGCAACCTGCTAGAGATGTTCAGCGATGGCAAAGTAGGGCACTTGGGCGGTTCCTGCTCGCTGACTGAGATCATGACATGTCTCTATTTCTCAGTAATGCGTATTAGCAAAAGATCGTTGCTGGAGGGTTCTGACAGAGATCTCCTGATACTCAGCAAAGGGCACGCCGTATTGATTCAGTATGCGGCCCTTGTTGAATTGGGTGTGATACCCCGCGGGGAATTAGACCGAGTCAAGACCCTCGGGGGGATGCTGCAGGGACACCCTGACATGTGCACTACTCCTGGAATTGAGGCGAATACAGGTTCTCTTGGCCAGGGTTTGTCTATTGCCCTCGGATTAGCGCTTGGGTACCGCCTGGACGGAAGAAGCAACACAATCTACACGATCATAGGTGATGGCGAACTGGCAGAGGGACAAATCTGGGAAGCAGCAATGGCAATTACCAACTTCAATCTGAACAGCATAGTGGCAATTGTTGATAGGAATAGACTCCAGGCAACTGGACCAACACATGATCGATTCAATATTCCTTGCATTGACCAGAAGTGGGAAGCGTTTGGCTGGAGGGTGCACACCGCGGATGGTCATGATATTCCTGAACTCCTCGAAGCATTCAAAGAAGCCAAAGCGGAAACTCGCAAACCGTCCGTAATCATTGCAGACACGGTCAAGGGGAAGGGTTTCTCATTTGCGGAGGACAACCCAGCTTTTCACAACGCCAGTCTAAATTCTGAACAGCTTGAGATGGCATCGAGAGCCTTGATGGAGTGAGTGGATAGAACGAAATGGATAGAAAGTGTTTACGTGAAGCATATGGGAACACACTGGTGGAGGTCGGTCGAGCCAACAATGGTGTCGTCGTACTAGATGCGGACTTGAGCAAATCAACCCGCACATCTCTGTTTGAAGAGCAATTTCCCAACCGTTTCTTTGAGATGGGAATAGCGGAACAGAATATGATGTCCACCGCCGCAGGGTTGGCGATTGCCGGGAAAATCCCATTTGTAAACACTTTCGCTGTATTCGCTGCCGGGCGAGCCTACGATCAGCTTCGACAATCAATCTGTATTCCTCGGTTGAACGTCAAGATTTGTGGATCGAGTGCAGGCCTATCAGATTATGGTGACGGTGCGACTCATCAGGCGATTGATGATGTTGCACTTATGCGCGCCCTTCCCAACATGACGGTTTTCGCTCCAAGTGATGCCGCTGAAACAGAAATGATGGTCAGAGCAATGGTTGATCACGATGGTCCCGTGTACATGCGGATAGGTCGAAGCCTCCTTCCGAACTACATCGATAACTCGGTTGGGTACAGATTCGGAAGTCCTACTGTTCTTCGGGATGGCAAGGATCTTGTCGTATTTGCCAACGGTAGTCTCATTGAGAAATCGATGGAGGCGGCTGCAACGCTTGATCTGGAAGGAATTTCTCTTCGCGTGGTAAACGTAAGCACGATAAAACCCTTGGACGTGCGTGGAGTTCATGAATGCATGAGGTCGATGCGAGGGATTGTAACGGCTGAAGAACACTCTGTCGTTGGAGGAATGGGATCCGCAATCGTTTGCGCGTTGAGTGACGTAGTTGGAACTCCTCCCGCGAAGATGATCGGAGTTCAGGATAGATTTGGAACTTCCGCCGAGAATCCGGAGGAACTGATGAAAGAGTATGGATTGACCGCGGAGGCTATTGCTGAGGCGGCAAGAGAACTCGTTGCTGAGACAAGCGGGAAATCTACGATGGGGGGTATTTCTGTATGAAAAAGATTGGTTTTATTGGGTTGGGCATTATGGGAAAACCGATGGCGTTGAATCTCATGGAAGCGGACTACCAGCTGGTGGTCTTCGACAAACTGGGAAGCGCTGTTGATGCCGTGGTTGCGGCGGGTGCGGAGAGCGGTCTCTCATCAAGAGACGTCGCTGCAAAATGTGAGATTATCATAACAATGTTGCCGAACTCTCCTCACGTGAGAGAGGCCGTTCTAGGGAAGGATGGGGTTCTGGAGGGGGCTGCACCCGGCACGGTTCTGATCGATATGAGTTCCATTTCACCAATAGTGTCGCAGGAGATATCAGCGGAACTGGCAAAAGCAGACATCAAAATGATCGATGCTCCCGTTAGCGGTGGTGAACCGAAGGCGAAGGATGGAACTCTTGCCATTATGGTTGGTGGACCGGAAGAAGTGTTCAGAGATACAAAGCCGATCCTGGAGGTCATGGGAGGATCAGTAACTCTGGTCGGAGACATCGGAAGTGGGAATACGGCAAAACTTGCGAATCAAATAATGGTGGCAGTGAATATCGCCGGCATGTCCGAGGCCATGGTGCTCGCCACGAAGGCCGGCGTTGATCCTGAGAAAGTGTACCGCGCCGTAAGAGGGGGCCTTGCCGGGAGCACGGTACTTGATGCAAAAATGCCGCTTGCTCTGGAAGGAGATTTCAGCCCCGGATTCCGAATTGAGCTTCACATCAAGGACATGATGAATGCTCTTGACGCAGCGCATTCTCTGGGGGTGCCGCTTTTCTTGAGTAGCCAAGTAGTAGAAATAATGCAGGCGTTAAAGGTCGATGGAAAGGCGGCAGATGATCACGGCGGAATAATCCAATTCTACGAGAAGAGCGCGCAAGTCGAAGTGCGAAGAAGGAAAGGATGAGACCAGAGAAATTCAGAGAAGTATGCAAAGGCGTTTTCGTCATGATGACCACGGCTTTCAAGGAGAATAGAGATCTTGATCTTGAAGGCGTTCGTATTCACACCCGCTTCTTGATTGACAAGGGAATGAGGAAGGGGAATGGGGTTCTGGTTCCTACGGGAAGTACCGGCGAATGCCCAATGATGACGGTGGATGAGATCAAGCAGACAATGAAAGCTGTTGTTGAAGAAGCCGGTGGTCATGTGCCGGTGATGCCAACCTGCAACTCGACTGATACTAGGGTCGCTATTGAACTTGCGAGGTACGCTGAGAAGATAGGTGCGGATGGAATCATGGTCAGTCCGCACTACTACTGGAAACCAACGAGAGGTCTCTTGCTTGCGCACTACGAAGCTATCGCGGCGGAGACAAGTCTGGGCATAGTCATTGACAATGCATCGTTTGCGACAGGTGCCGATATCTCAATAGCAGATCTTGAGAAGCTCATTGATACAATTCCACAAATAGTCGGTCTGAAGGAAAACAGTTCAGACATTGGAAAGTGGGATGAAGAGTGTCTTCGTTTCGACCAAAGAATCAATTTTATCGCTGGGAACGCCGACTGCCACTGGCCGTATGTAGGATTGATCGGTTCTGTTGGGATGATAAGCGCAATGTCGAACTTCATACCAGATCGGGTTCTCGAAATCTGGGACGCGGTTCAGGCAAATGACTTTGTGAAAGCAAAGGAACTACACAGAGAGTTAATGCCGATTAGCCTGTACAACTCCAGATTTGCATCCGAAAAATACAAATCATACGTCAAGGAGATAATGAACTTCATGCACATACCGGCGGGACCAACGCGGCTTCCTCTCGTTCCTCTGACTGAGGAGGAACTGGAGGGTGTGAAAAAAGTCGTGACGGACCTCAATTTAGTGTGACTTCCCCTTCAAACGGAGTGTTTGATATCAGGAGTTAGGAGCAAAGGATGGTAGCTGAGGCAAGGACGGCGAACGTCAAGCAAGTCGTCCTGAGAATAAATGGTCTCACCAAGATATTCCCCGGAACAGTTGCGGTGGATGACATTTCAATGGAATTCCGACTTGGTGAAATTCACGGCATCATCGGCAAGAATGGTGCGGGAAAGACTACTCTTGTAAGCATTCTCTCCGGGGTCATTTCTCCTAGCGAAGGCGAAATTATTGTAGATGGCCAAGCGTTCAAGCGGCTATCAAGAATCGAGGCGAAAAAGCAGGGCATCGATATAGTAATTCAGGAGCCGCAAGTAATACCAATGAGCGCTGTATATGAGAGTCTCTTTCTTCCAGATCTTCTCTTGAAGAGGAATCGACTAATCGACTGGAAGGAAATGCGGAGACAGACGGCAAGTATCCTGTCCGAAGTGGGATTGGACGTGCCTATCGATGCGAGAATGGGGGACCTCTCAATTAGCCTCCAACAGCTTCTGGCAATAATCAGGAGTTTCTACATCACGGACTCGCCCATAGTAGTGCTCGACGAGTCTTCCGCATCTCTATCAGAGTCCGACCGGAAAATCCTGTTTAGGATCATCCGCAAGAAGAAACAAGACAAGGCGATCATCTACATCTCACATCGCACAGATGAAATCCTGAGTGTTTGTGATCTGGTGACAGTATTACGTGATGGAAAGGCCGTCAGAACCGAGCTGGTGAGAAACCTCGACGACAATAAAATCTCTTCTCTAATCATCGGTAATACAAAGCGAGTGAACTTTGGAGTATTGCGACACTACGAAGAGCCGCGCCATAGCCACGATTCTCAACTTCTAAGAGTGACAGATCTCAACTACGTGGGCAAGTATAGCGATATCTCATTTACCGTATCGAAAGGCGAAATCGTCGGATTGGCTGGACTTCGAGGAAGCGGAAGAACGGAGATCATGAAGGCAATATCGGGGATTGACCCGCCACACTCCGGAATCATTGAACTCCAGGGCAAGGAAGTGGATTTCCAAGAGCCGAATCGAGCCTTCGCGAATGGCGTTGCATATCTACCGGAAGAGAGAGAAAAGGAAGGCATCATAGACATATTGAGCGTTGAGAAGAACCTCAATCTTCTAATCCTGAAGAAGCTCAGAAATCGGCTGGGTTTCATTGGCAAGAGACAAGAAGAGCGGTCTTCTGAAAAGCAAATACAGAAATTCGAAATAGTATGCGTCAATTCCCAGCAGGAAGTGAAATACCTCAGCGGCGGAAACAAACAGAAAGTTGTGTTTGGCAAGATATATTCCGGGGATCCAATTCTCTACCTGCTAGATGAACCAACCAAAGGAATAGACATTTCGACCAAGATAGTTCTACTCGAAATGATAAGGAAAGAACTGACCAAAAACGCCGGCATCGTACTAACATCACCAGGGCTTGACGATCTCATGAAGATCTGTGATCGGATCGCGATTCTGTTTGAAGGCAGGATTCTCGAAATAGTTCAGAGAAAAGACTTCGACGAAAAGATGTTCTATCTGGGAATCCAGGGGATAGTCGCCCAAAGCACCATGCCGGAAAAGGATGAGTAAATGATCAGAATAAAGCTGAGAGTTCTTGAGAATTTGATTTGGGTAATCCTGGCCGCGTTGATTATCGTAAACGCAGTAATCACTCCGTGCTTCTTTACATACAGGAACCTTCTCAACATCCTCTATCACTCAGCGGTGCTTGGTTTTCTGATCATAGCTGAGTCACTGTGCCTAATAACCGGCAACTTCGATCTGTCCATAGAATCTTCGGTAGCTTTCGCTCCCGCGATTGGTGTCTTGATGATGATGAGATGGTTGCCGGGATTCAATCCCATAGTAGCCATCGTGTTGACCTTGGTCGTCGGCGGCACTATCGGTCTTGTCAATGGCATTCTGATTTCCAGATTTGAGATAAATCCGTTCTTGCAGACTTTGTCCTTCTTGATAATTCTGAGGGGCCTAACCTACAAACTGATTCCGATGTCTATCTTCAATTTGCCGAAGGCATTCATCTTTCTTGGTAGTGCGAGGGTCTTTTTCAATATACCGGTCGCTGTTCTTGTGATGCTCGCCGGCGTATTGCTATTGCATTTGATGCTGACAAGAACTGTATTTGGCAGATATCTCATTGCGATTGGGGGGAATGAAAGAGGAAGTTTCATTTCGGGAATCAATACGAAAAAGGTTATCACATTAGTCTTTGTTATTAGCGGTGTCTTAGCGGCTTTCGCAGGCATACTTGCGGTTGGAAGACAGCAGTCTATAACCAATGCGATGGGCGAAGGCCTGGTCTTTATGGCGTTCGCGGGAGCCGTGATGGGTGGAGTAAGCCTGAACGGCGGTGCCGGGACTGCACTTGGTATGCTGGGCGGAGTCCTGGTTCTTGGGGTCATCGATAATTCGTTGACTATGCTTGGAGTGGACGCGTTCATGGTCTATGCAACAAAGGGATTGCTAATCTTCGTCGCAATAATACTTGACAACAGCAAGATCAAACTGAGAGAGAGAATATTGTTCAACGAAGAGCTAAAGAAGGTTAGTCGTAGGGCAGAGCACTCCAATTTGACATGAAGGAGGTGAAGAGAACGGCTTTTTCCGATTGTGAATTGTGTATTGGATTCTTAGTGATGGAGGTAGAAAGATGAAAAGATGGAATCGATTTGGGCTATTGGTGGCGATACTGGCTATCGTGGGGATTGCCGGCGCTTTTGCGAGCGGTCAGGATGCAGATGAAAGCGACGACGGTCTTACTTTCATGATGATATCTCGCAATATTGCTGATCCATTTCACGCGGTGATTGCGAAGGGTGCAGAACAAGCATGTGAGGAATTGGGCGTTGAGTTCTTGCTGAAGGATTCCAATGTCGATCAAACAACACAGCTGAATCTCATAGACAGCGCCATCACGATGGGCGTGGACGGCGTTGCAATTAATGCTGTTGATCAGAAAGGCGTTATCCCAGGGATTGAGGCCCTAAATGATGCAGGTATTCCCGTAGTCGGCTTTGACTGTATTGCGGAAGGCGGCGAGATGATCGGCGCGATTGGGGTTGACAACTACAAAGTTGCATGGGACGGCGCTGTGATTATGGGCGAGTTACTGGAAGAGAAATACAACGGCAACATCCCTGAAGACGGTGTCGTTCTCAATATCCAAGGGATGATGGCAATTCTAATTGCGCAAGAGAGAAGTAATGGATTCACGGACTATATCGAAGAGATGTATCCGTCTCTTACGATAGCGTCGGCGCAGGGGAATTTCAATCCTACAGATGCAAATACCGTGACCAGTGATCTGCTGACGAGATATGGGGACAGAGTGATTGCAATAAGCCTCTGTACCGGATGTATGGCAGATGGTGTAGCTGCTGCCTTTGACAGCTCCGGCTATTCATTGAAGGACGTGATCTTTGTGGACAATGGCGCTTTCCCAATTGACATTCAGCTGATCAACGAGGGCAAACTCGATAGTACCGTCGTAATACCGTGTAGTGCTCAGGGTGAACTGTCCATGAAGCTTCTCTACTGGTCCGTGACCGGTCAGACGGACAAGCTGCCGGTTCCAGGACAGATTCTTGTGGAAGAAGGCGCGGCGTGGTCACCGGCACCTGTTGTAGCTGGCCTGGTTGGTCCGGTTATCCAGGAGAACTGCAGCATGCTTTGTCCTCAGGACATTCCCACTACTCATCCAAGTCTTCTGGCAAATGAACTCGTTGCCTTGGAAGAGGAAGCAAAGAACAACTAATCACCAGTTCTGCCGGTGCATGTACACCGGGCGGACCATAAGTGCCTTCCGAGGGTAGTACCTTTGGAGGGCACTTATGTACATTTTTCGACAAGCGAGCAGCATATGAGATTGCAGGACAAAGTGGCGCTGATTACCGGAAGCTCAAGTGGCATAGGTAAGGAATTGGCTATCGGTTTTGCCGAAGAAGGTGCTGACATAATAGTCAACTACAATCGGCGCGAGAAAGAGGCGCAAGAAACAGCGAGTTCAGTCAGGGCTCTTGGTAGAGAAGCACTTGTGATCAAGGCAGATGTCTCAACAAAGGCCGAAGTGGAATCGATGGTTGATGAAGCTTGGAGGCGCTTCGGGCGCATAGACATTCTTGTGAACAATTCGGGCATTACGACGGAGTGTTCGCTCTTAAGTCTATCGGAAGAGAAATGGGATCTGATAATCGGAGTGAATCTGAAGGGAACTTTCTTGTGTGATTCCGCGGTCGGAAGACGAATGGTCCGGGACAAGATCAAGGGACATATCATCAACATTTCATCGGTCAATGCTGTAGAGGTTGAGGTCAACCGAGGGCCATACAACACGTCGAAGGGAGGCGTCAATCTTCTCACGAAGTCTTTTGCGGCAGAGTTGGGACGATATGGTATTCACGTCAACGGGATAGCGTTCGGGAGTATCAGCGGTACTAATATTGCCGGCGAGTTCTTTGACAACGGCGGTATCATTGAGAAAATCATGGATAAAACACCACTTGGATACATCGGCACTACCTCGGAATGTATTGGTCCAGCAGTTTTTCTTGCGACAGATGAATCCAGCTATGTGCAGGGCGAGATTATTGTCGTTGACGGCGGACTCTCGATTCAAAAGTACGGTGATGATCTGCGAGACCAGGAGGGCGAACGGTGAGTAAGATGATTGACTTGACGTTCACACTTGAGGACGGGTTCCCGAACTATCCAATTCTACCAAGAATGGAATTCAAACAAATCATGGAAATAGGTGTGGATGGTTCTCCATCGAATGTCATTCAGATCTCTATGCCTTCTCATGGTGGCACTCATTTTGATGCTCCAATCCACCAGGTAAAAGGTGCAACTGCGGTTGATGAAGTGAGCATCGAACGTTGCGTAGGTTCAGCAGTTATGCTTGACTTCTCACACAAGTATGGAACCGAGAGTCTTCCCATAAGTCTGGATGAAATAGAGAAGTATGACGACCGCGTACGTGAAGGCGACATTGTCGTTCTGAATACCGGTTGTTACGCTCACCCGGATGAATTCAAGAGTTTTGGGCATTTATCTGTCGAAGCTGCAGAGTGGCTCGTTCGGAAGAAAATCGCATTGCTTGCCGTTGATACTCCCTCGGTCGACCTGAAGGTGTCAGCCGACGGCAAAATGCCGGTTCACCAGATTATTCTTGGAAGTGATATTCCCATTATCGAAAGCCTGGCCAATTTGGACAAAATCTCAGAAGAGAGATTCATTTTCGTCGGATTGCCCTTGAAGATCAAAGGTGGAGATGGCGGGCCGTGCCGGGCGATCGCTATTGAGGGTGGACTTGATTGAAGCTCAGCTGTCTGCCGGTGTCACTCTTTGATGATTTCAGAAATGGAAAAAGGACCATTCTCGATTGGGTGGAGCAAGGGAAGAAACTCGGGCTAAACGGGATTGACATAAGCTCTCTGATGCTGGAACCGGTTGAGAAGAGAAGTATCCCCGGCCTGGGCCACACCATTCGAGCGATGGGGATGCGTGTAGCCATGTTCACGACCTACACAGACTTCACCCATCCTGACAAGGCGGTGCGAGAAGGGCAGTTGGAAAAACTGCGTAGAGACACGGAAGCTGCCGTTGCGGTAGGAGCAGAGTTGATTCGTATTACCGCCGGACAGGACTATCCGGGAGTCGAGAGCGAACGTCTAATGGATTGGGCCTGTGAAGGACTGTATCAAGCAAGTCTGCTTTGCCGTAGGTATGGGGTCGAACCGGTTGTGGAGAACCATGGACAACCTAGTATATGGGAGTTCACGGATTTTACGGGGAAAAGAGACAACTTTGTTTCGGTCATGAGTCGACTTGAACAGACAAACATCGGGATAAACTTCGATACGGCGAATCCCGTCATTCACGGTTACGATCCGGTAGTCCTACTGAAAGAGACCATAGAGCGGGTCAAGAGTATTCACGCAGCAGACAACTCCATGTACGGGAGCATAGCACCGGTTGTTGTTGGCAAGGGCATCGTCCCCTTTGCAGAGATACTGGAAGTTCTGTCTGAGTCAGGGTTCGATGGATGGATATGTATTGAGGAATCGAGCGGCACGAGAGATGCCGGCATCGCTGAAGCTGTTTCGTTTTTGCAGCGTAGCATTGATGGCTATCGTTGAGGAATACTCACCGTAAACACCGTCTGCTGACCAGGTTGTGAGCGAACATCAATTGCCCATCCGTGAGAAGCTATGACCGACTTGACGGTCGCCAGCCCAAGTCCGAATCCGGTGCCGCTCCGATCACCGCCGGCGCGAAAGAGAGGATCAAAGATGCGCGGCATGGTCGTAGAATCGATCCCGGGTCCTTCGTTCTCAATTTCAATTACAATGGTCTCGTCGCGCAGACTGGCGCGGAAGAAAATCTCGCTCCCCGGCGTCGCGTAGAGAAAGGCGTTTTCGGCAAGGTTTTCGAGGGCGCGGCTCACCATGTCCGGATCCATCTGCACGGTAAGGTCGTCACTCAAGTCAATGGTATTTCGAAACGTAAACCTGCGGGCGAGCGCTTCCGCCTCGACAAGGCTGACAAACTCTTTCAGGAACCCTGCGATCTCGACCGGTTTCAACGATGCTTTCCACTCCCGAGTTTCCTGCTTGGCATAGTCGATCAGGGCAGATATTCGTGATTCGAGCAGGAGCGTCTTGGTGTGAATGATAGAGGTGTATTTCTCGAGCTTCTCGGGGGTATCCGCATAGCCGTCACGGATGGCCTCTATGTAGCCGGAGATAGACGAGAGTGGTGTCTTGAGGTCGTGAGAAATTCCCATGAGGAAACGCGAGCCCCGATCGAACTGCTCCTTCAACTGTCGCCGCATGGTGTCGAACGAACGAGTGAGCGAGGCAATCTGGTCTTTCCCCGAGGTCTCCAACTCGAAGTCCAGGTCACCCTCCGCGATCCGCCGGGTCGCTGTTTCCAGTCTTTTGATCGACCGTCTGATGGAACGGATGATCAGGACCGACATGATGGACATGAACAGGACAAAACCGAGCGGCATGATGACCCCGACACTCGTGAACTGGTCCGCAAAACCCTTCAACCGGTAGGACGCGATGATGTATCCGGAACCGCCATTCTCATCAGGTGTCGATAGGAACGTGACGGACCGGGAATTGTCAAGCCGGGTTTCTGCGACAATCGTATCGATCTGCGGACGCGTACCGGCGCGTCCGGTCGGAAAGAGCACGGTGCCGTGGGCGTCCAGCACGAAGACCGAGGGATCGAAGTGTAACGAATCGAGTTTCTCGGCAGCCGCCTGCACGGTTGTCTCTCCCGATCTTGACAAACGCATCACTTGCTGCATGCTCAGGATACCCCCGGGACCCTCCGGAGAAGTTAGCGTGAGAAAGCTTATGAACACCGCCAGGCCGAACATCAGCGGCGGGACAACGACGCTCCCGACGATCAGCAGCACAAACCGCGTCCGAAGCTTCACACTGCGCCCCCTGCCTGTATGGTATCGGGATTGAACCGGTACCCGCTCCCGTGGATTGTCTGCACGTAGAGCGGCCGGCGAGGATCAGATTCGATTTTCTGCCGGATCCTGCGAACGTACACCGCAACCGAGGTGACGTCTCCGAACTCATTCTGCCACACTTCGGAGTAGATCTGGTGTGGGCTCATGGCCCTGCCGGGGTGGAGCGCGAGATGGCGGAGCACCTCAAACTCCTTGGACGAGAGCACGACACGCTCACCATCGCGGGTCAGCGTGTAGCCGTTGATGTCCAGCTGGAACGGCCCAAACCGGACGACGGTGGTAGATCCGTCCCGTGAGCGGCGGAGCAGCGCACGGATACGCGCCACGAGCACTTTCGGCGCAAACGGCTTGGTCACAAACTCGTCGGCTCCCATACCAAGGCCCATGACGATGTCTTCATCGGCCTCCCGGGCACTCACGATGATCACCGGCGTGGAGCTCGTTCGGCGAAGTTTCTGAACGAAGTCAAAGCCGTCCATCCCGGGCAGGTTGATGTCCAGAATGATGAGATCAAACGTCTCGCTGTCCAGTAACGACAGGCCCTGCTCGGCCGACCCGGCGATTGAGGATTCCACGCCGTCGTTCTGCAGGTAGATCTGGACGAGCTCGGCAAGCTCGCGTTCGTCTTCGACAATCAACACCCGGGCTGTCATTGTTAGAAGGCCCCGCTGCCAAGCGAAACGTTGACGTCGATTGCCAGCGTGTTCCCCATTGGTGACAACTCATCGCCCGGGTCTCCTACGGTGATCGGCGTCTGCAGAGAGAGCGTTACGGCATCAAAGAGAGTCGTGCTCAACGAAGGAGCGATCCGGCCGGACATGTCCGAGTAGTTTTGCATCCAGAAAACGCCACCATTGACTCCGGATCCAAACATGTCGCGCCAGCTCAGCTGAGTCGCCGTGTAGTGCTGACCGCTGTTCTGAATATCACCGGCGGTAAGATCGCCGCCGGCAATGAGGGCGGCCACGCCGGGCCGGTTGTCGCCCAGAACGGTCGGATCGGAGTATCCCTCGCCATTATACAGATACTGGGAGGTGACGATAATCCACGATTCGTCGTCATCCAGCGAGTAGTTCCACGAGAAACCGGTAGTCGCGGCGAGGAAGATCTCGTCGGTTCTGCTGTAGACGGCCACTCCCAGCGGGGCGGTGGCCGATTCCTCCACATAGGTGCGGTTGGAACCGTAGCTGACCACGCCCTCGGCAAAGAGATCAAAGTCGCCCGTGTTGGTCGTAGCAGTGATCATTCCGGCCGGGGCTATGTCGCGCTGGTATATCGCGCCTGCGGTGATCTCGGCGCCGCCTACGACAAGCTCTCCCTTGAGTGCAACGCCAACATCCAGCGGAACATCGGCAAACGTCGGCAGCGCGTAGAAGTAGAGGTTGTGCACGTCAATGGGGAGATTCGCCTTGAGCGCCACCGGACCCTCGCGCTCAGCCTCCGGGTCCTCCGGATCGATCTCAGAAATGCTCAGGAGATCGGCAGGACTGTAGAAGTATCCAACACCCCAATTCATCGTCTGCTTTCCACCCCGGAAGAAGACCGAGTCATCCCAGTTGAAGTCGCTGAAGAGCTCCTCCACGTGGAAGACGTCCTGGAGATTCCGGTCCGCATCTGTTTCAAACGGGTAGGATGCCGTCAACTTTCCGAATACCCGGAGATCTTCGTCGGGACGGGCGTCGAAGAAGAGCTGAGTGGAAAGCGACGTGGAGAGCGATGTCGCATCAGGTTCAAATATCGATTCAGGCACCGCGGCAATGTCGTTCCAGACGAAGCCGCTCTGGAGGCTCATGGAGTAGCGCCCACCAATCTGGACCGCTTCAGAGGTCAGAAGCATCGTCGCAATATTGGTTTCGCTCTCCACCACATCGGTCACCAGTGGTTGGCTGAAGAGTTCATCTGAGGACCCGAAGAGCGAGTCGTCGTCAGACTGGATTGTGCCGTCGGACTGGGCAACCGCAAGGGTGGCGCCGAGGAGCACCATGAGGAGCCCCATCGGGATACCGCGGCTCATTCTCGATTTGTTCATCGTGGCCCCCTATCTGTTTACGCGTTCTACGTACGCTTTGGTAAAGATTGAATCCGGTAGCGGTTCCACCGAGATGTCCGTCAACGAGATCTGCGTTTTCTTCCCCTCAATGAGCTCATCCACGAAGATCATTGTCGTCGCGATGTAGGTGTCCCCGGCGCGTGCGTAGCTGGGATAGAGCGAAGTCCGCATGAGGCGCTGGGTCTCGCTGTAGTCCTCCACCTTCAGTGGAAGGAACAGGTCCCGCGTCACCCACATCACCACGTGCGGGTAGGTCACCTCGTTGTTGGTGGCGCTGAGCTCGAGGATGTAGACCTGGTAGCTACCGAGAGTTCCCTCACGGAGATCCGTGACGGCGTAGTCGTCGGTGATTGAAGACCTGCCGAAGTCGGAATTCCGCGCGTCTGAACCGGAAAACCGTTCTTTCATCGACGTGTGGGTGAACTGACGACTCTCCGGGTCATAGAACCAGAGGGTGTCGTCAACCTGCAGGTATCCCTGTCCAAGCTTCACCGCGGGTTCCTGTATCAGCATCAGGAACTTCTCCTCATCGTCTCGTCGGAACTGCTGGACAACCTGCTTCTCCACACCTTCATCCGGATCCTCGCTGATCATCGTCATGACCGCGGCGAAATCGCCACCGACAAAGTTACGCAATCCGTCCACGGCCTCGAGGATTTCCTCGCCGTCGGAGATGTCCAGCGCGCCGGCTGCAGGAACCACGGCGGCGAACAACGCAACCGCCATCAATGCATGTATCGTTTTCATTACAGACTCCTTCAATTGCAAATACTTAGTAGCTCGTCCGTAGCGCGTCGGCCGGTCTCATACGAGCCGCTTTTCGCGCCGGAAGATAGGCCGACAAGACGGTGATAACAGTGAGAATTGCCAGGGTGCCGGCTATGTTGATAACGTTCACGGGAAACGCGAACGTGTTGCCGTCCAGGAACATGGCCATCGGCGTATTCGTGCTCATTGGAATGTTGCCCAGAATCGCGGCGAGGATTCCGGCAGCCACGAGGCCGGCAATTGCTCCACCGACTGCGAGAACGAACGCTTCCAGAAGAAACATGTTTCGCACCTGCCCTCGCTGCATGCCTATGGCCCGTATGGTTCCTATCTCGCGCGTTCGTTCAATGAGAATCATCCGGAACGTGTTCAGCAGTCCTACCATGGTTATGATCATGAGCACCACAAAGAGACCTAGTGAGACTTGATTCAGGAGCGTCACGATGGTCATCACCGGCTCCATGACATCATTGATGGTCGAAACTTTGAACTGCGTACCTTCCCACTGCTCGGTCTCTTCAACCTGCGCGGAGAATCCCATTCCCCCGGGGAACATCATGGTCCTCCCGGGGCCACTACCCGGCTGGTGACCGTCGTCCGCGGCGGTCTCTCCGGGATCGATCTTGCCAAGCAAGAGGAGTTCCCGCTCAATCGTTGCTGCGACCGTCTCGATGTCGCCGGTATCGGCCAAGGCGATGTTCGCCCGCTGGTACTGATCCGCGGCCATGCCGATCAGCGAGTTCAGGTATGCCCGGTCGACGTATGCGGAACCCAGGCCAAAGGTGCCTGCATCGGGAGTCACACCGCCGATCACGAAGTCACCGACGTTCCGCTGCCCGGTGATTGAGGTCACACGGATGAGCACGGATTCCCCGACCAACACACCCAGTTCTTCCATGACAGGTTCGGGAACGATGATGGTTCGCTCGTCCGACACACTCGTGATGTCTCCGGCAATCAACTCAAGATTCTTGTACAGTGTCGGCTCATGGTCCCAGTCAACACCGTCTAACATCACGGTAGTTGTCCTCGATCCAAAGATGACCTCGCCCGATGCCGCCGACCGGAAACGAATCTCTTTGATCTGGTCGTCGATGAGAAAGAGCGCTTCTTCCAACGGCTCCTGCTCGCCAACGATCGATATCAGTCGGCCGGATTCGGACACTTCCTGTCCCGAGATGTAGATGTGTCCACCGAGCAGATCGGTGAACCTCTCGTTTGCCGTACTCGCAAGCCCGGCGGTGAGGCTTCCGACGAGCGTGATGATCATCACGCCAAAGGCAATAGCCCCGCCGAGCAGGATTGTGCGCTTCTTTTGCCGTGATATGTTCCTCAGTGCCATGCGCAGTGTAGTCATGGAGCCCCCTAGTTCTGGTTCATGGCCGTCACCGGCTGGATGCGCAATGCAACCGCGGCCGGATAGAGAAGCGACATCAGTACCGACCCGGCCGAGACCACGGGGTTCAGCACAGGGCCGCCCATGAAGACCTGCAGAAGCTGGTTATCGGATTCGAGGCCTGTGGCCCCCAGGATTCCCGTGACGCCGGCTCCACCAAGGATTCCTATGGTTCCGAACACACCGGCAATCAACAAGGTCTCAAGCACGATCATCCGTCTCACGAACCGTTTCTGAGCACCAATCGCTCGCATCGTTCCGATTTCAGGTATGCGCTCGGTGACCGAAATCACCAGCGTGTTCATAATGATGATCACCGCCACAACGGCAACGAGAAGGATCAGGAAGTTGAACACGGTCTTCAGTCCGTAGGTCATCGCGGCGATGGTGCCCGCTCCGTCAAGCCATTCAAAGGCAACGAGCTCCATTCCGGCACTCCCAAACTCCTGATTGAGGGCACGGACGGT
>DAOWMR010000509.1 GCA_030642995.1 Spirochaetales bacterium | reverse complement strand
TGCTTGGGACCACTGACTACGCATCAGGCACCTACCGAATCGAGTTCACCGCGTATTAGTTGAACTGTAGTCGGTGCCGATCGTGACCGTAAATGACCTGCTCCGCGGACCGTCGAACTCGCAGAAGTAGATCCCCTGCCAGGTGCCGAGCGCGAGGCGCCCGCCGGCTATCGGCAGAGTCACGGACGAACCCATGAGGCTGGCCTTGATGTGACTGTCCGAGTTGCCTTCGGCATGGGTGTAGACCCCGTCGGCCGGTACCAGGTGCTCGAGGTGCGCGATCATATCCCGACCGACGGGTCGGCGTTCTCGTTGACGGTCACACCGGTGGTCGTGTGTGGCACGTTCGCCCTGGGGGTGTACCTCAACGACCGCTTCCGTGGTACCGTGGGCATGCTCATGAGTGACTACACATACATTGGGAACGACTCTCAGCTGGCTGACTACCTCCAACGGCTGAAGGAGCGGGACATCCGCGTCATTGCCATCGACTTGGAGGGCGAGTTCAATCTCCATGTCTACGGCGAGCGGTTTTGCCTGCTTCAGGTCTTTGACGGTCATGAGGAAGTGGTCGTGGATCCGTTCACGACCTCAATCGATCTCATCAAAGGGTTCCTCGAGAACCGGAACCTGCTCAAGTTGATGTACGATTGTGCGAGTGATCGAGCACTCTTGTTCAAGAGTCACCGAATCGTGATGAACTCGATTCTGGATCTCAGACCGGCCGTCGATTTGCTGGGTTTCCACAGACAGGACCTGAAATCCGTGCTGGATTCCGCGCTTGGTGTGTACGAACCTGGAGACAAGAAACGGTTCCAGCAGTACAACTGGACCCGTCGTCCCATCGAGGCGCCGGCAATTGACTATGCGCTGCAGGACGTGCGTTACCTGTTCGCTCTGAAGGACGCTCTGCTTCACCAGCTTGCCGAGGCCGGGCAGATGGAGTCCTACATACTGGAGAATCTCAAACGCCAGGATCGTCTTCCGGCAATCGACAGAAAGCCGGGGATTTTCCGGTCGGGCAGGCACGCCAGACTGCGACGCGACCAGCAGAAGGAGTTCCAGCGAATCCATGACATCCGTGAACGCTATGCGAAGGAGCTGGATTTGCCCCCGAACACGGTGCTGACAAACAACGATCTCTTCGCGATAGTGACGGGCGAAATTGATCTGGCCGACGCTCGAAGCAATCGCAGGATGCCGGCAGATTCATTACAGGCGCTGAAACGGGAAATTTCCCAAACGACGTCGGCGTAGGTTTGCGTTGCCACGCCACCCCCGGTATTCTGCACCGAACGAATGAATCCGAAAACAGCAGAGTTCTATCACAAGCTTGCCGGCGTTTACGACGAGCTGTTTCCCGTTGAAGCAACCACCATGCAGTTCCTCCGGGAAGCTGGAGCGCGGTCTGGGAACTCAGTGCTTGATCTCGCGTGTGGCTCGGGTCTGTACACCGAGGCGCTGCTACAGGAGGGCGTGGACGCCTATGGGCTGGACGGTTCACCCGACCTGATTGAGCAGGCTCGAGCGCGCGGATCTGGGCCCGACCGTTTCGTGTTCGCGGACATGCGCCGGTTGGGGACGGAGGCGGCAGACACCGCGGGTGGACGGCTCGCCGCTGGGTTCGATCTCGTTTTCTGCATTGGCAACTCCATTTCTCACCTCGACTCGACCGCCGAGGTCCGCTCGGTTCTCCGTTCCGTCGCGGGGATCCTCCGTGGTCCCCACGCGCGTGTGGTGCTCCAGTACGTTGACATGGACGAGATCCCGGTGGGTTCGGCACGCAATCTTCCGGCGTTGCAGGCCGGTACGGTCGGCTTCGAGCGCTGCTACGTTCGATCCGCATCGGACCGGGTCACCTTTGACGCCGCACTCGTGGATGAGCGCACCGACAGCCGTGTCACCATCAGGAACGAACTGCTGGTCTTCAGGACCGCGGACCTTGTCGACTGGTTTGGTGAACTTGGATTTGGCTCCGTGGAGGTGTGGGGCGGGTTCGGA
>DAOWMR010000346.1 GCA_030642995.1 Spirochaetales bacterium | reverse complement strand
TCGTCCCAGGAATTCTGGTCGAAACACCGTAGCATGCAGTTCCGGATATCAAAGACAATCGCCAGATCTACCTCGGCGGTTGCTCGCCACTGGTTGAGGGTTGTTTCAAGGACTGCATGAAGGAGAGCTTCAATACTTGCGCGAATCGAGGTCGCCGGTGTGTCTACAATGAGGCTCACGTCGATGTCTGAACTGGGTCGATACCCCCCGGCAGGGCCACGCGAACCGTGCAAGATAATGCGTGCTACGGCTGGATGGATCGTCAGGTTTGCGGATTTCAGCAGAGCGTGCGTTGCCGGCAAAGCCGATGCCAATTGGGGTTCGAAATCTCCAATCTTGATCACATCCGTATCCTGAGCCTGCGCTGTTTCGCCCAACGCCGCGGATCAGGCGCGATGTCGGCATTCTCGTGCTTCCGAGCACGGCAAGGCGGGCATCATCGGGAACAGATATCCGGTTGGCAAGGTCCCACCGTTGAGCGACCCCCTCCTCACTTGACGGGCCATTGCTTTCCACTGTCTTTCGTGGGCCGGTCGTCTCCGGGTAGATCCTGGAAAATCTCCAGACCACGGTACGGCCACGGGGCTCCCTGCCTCAGATAGACGGCAATGGCTTCCGGAGGGAGCTCCCTGTCAAGCGTCGTAGGCCCCACGATTAGTTGTCCCGTCCAGATATCGAGCCACTCTCCTTCGGGCACGTAGATCGTCCTTCGCGCAATGCCTTCTGAGAGCACCGGGGCAACCAGAAGAGACCGTCCGAGGAAGTGCTGGTCAGCAATACTCCATGCCTGTCGGTCATTGGGGTGATAGTAGAAGACAGGAGCCATGAGTGGATCTCCGGTCTTGCCGCAGTTGGCGGCTTCTGCATGCAGGTACGGAATGAGTCGCATCCGCAGGTGAGCGTACCTGCGGTAGGTGGACAGCACCCCGGCGTCACCGGTTCGTTCCGCTATGTTCCATGGACTCCGGTCACGGCACGGAATACGATGATGATTGAAGTCCGAATGATACTGCATGATTGGGCTAAAGGCGGTGCAACTGGTAGAGCGTTTGTAAAGCTCCGCGGTTGGAACGTCACCGGCGAATCCTGCAAGGTCCCAGCCCAGTATGGAAATGCCCGCAAGCCCTGCATTCAGCACGGCCCGGTAAACCGCCCTGAACTCTTCCCAGGTTGATTCCTGGTCGCCGGCCCAATGTACCGGGAAACGCTGAACGCCCGTGTAGCCGGAGCGACTGAACGTGACGGCATCCTGCCCCCATTCAGTCATTGCCGAATGGTAAGCTCCCAAGTACTCAACCGGATAGGCGTTGATCATTTCATCACCGCGTTTGCCGTTGGCGAACTGGGTGCGGTTGCCCCACAGATGCTCGCCACCGTCTGTTTTGAAACCGTCTACGCCACACTCCTCAATCAGGTAGCGACGCTTCTTGAACCACCATTCGCGGGCATCGGGATTGCTGAAGTCAATCACCATACCACCCTTAAACCAGCCTGGCTTAATCCGGTAGGGTGTGCCATCTGCTTCCCGCACGCACAGGCGCTGTTCCTCTACGTAGCTCTGGTCGCGACGGTGTTGCTCGTGGTCCGCAACCAGTGTCTTTATCACAGGCACCTGCCAGAGCACAAAGCGCAGTCCAAGGCCGTGAAAGCGTTCGATCATCCTGCGTGGATCCGGCCATTTTCCGTTTGGATCGAACTCCAGGTCGTCATGGTGAATTGCCTCGTCGGCACGTTTGGGCTGTACAGTTGCATCATTCCAGATGTAGAACGTCTGTTCGTCGCTCCACGCCTCAACCACCACGACGGTCGCAGGTATATCGTGATCAAGCGTGATATTCACTTCACGCTCCAACCGTTCCTGGCTGTTCCACTCGTTGCTACTCATCCATGGGCCAAACACCCAGGAAGGTGGCGTTGGTGCTCGTCCAGTCAATGCGGTGAACGCACGCACAAGCTCCTGCGGATTTCCCGCGAATAGTTGCAGACTCACACAGCGATCTGTGCACTGAACGGAGGTAATACCCTCGTGGGTGGCTGCCAAATCAAATACGCACGGTCGTAACGTTTCTGCCCACAGGCCATATCCCCGCGACGACACCACGAACGGCACGGGAATGTAGCTACGCAGCCCCTGTCTGCACCATTGCTCAAATACAAGGGTATCCACTCGCCACCCGCGCTGGTCAAGGGCGTGGAACCGCTCCCCCAAGCCGAAAAACGCCTCCTCTGCCGGAGACGTGAGGTACCGTGTCACTTCGATGAGATCCGTGTCTGGTAGAAGTACTACTTCCGGACTTCGGCACTCTTCCAGGAGAATTGAATTGCGTGCGTTGCGAATGCGAAGCAGACCACATTGCGTTTCAACCTCTACGGAAAACTCGCCAAGCCTCAGCTCCACAGTACCTTGACCGCCACCATGACCGTCAGCGTCACGCCCAAATAGGACGGCGGCCGAGACGCCCATCGGCGAGTAGAAAGCATCAGCCTCGGCCAGGGAGATCCGCAACGCACCGTTCGCTTGCAGGTGCACAAGCTGTCTGAAGTGATTGCCCTCAGCGTCAGACGGTAAAAAGTCATCTGCCCCCCCCGACTTGATGGACACTCAACGCGCCTAGTGTCGGCACGCATTCGGCAGTGTCAGGGCCTGCACCCTGTCAGCACGTCTCGGCCCCTAGAACCCCGCCGCGTACGCAATACCGACGTTTGCCTTCACGGTGTTCAGTATCGCTCCCATGGCGGTTGCGATGATGGATGCGAACAGATCGGCAATGAAGTTCCCGGAGTCGGCCACGAGTATCGGACTTGGTGTGAGTGAGGCGTCCACCCCAACATCCAAGACCAGTTTTCCGTTTGCGATGGAGTCAAGCGGGATTCCAAAACCGAGTGTGGAGAAGAACGACACCATGCCTTCAAGCTGGGTAAAGTCATCCGGCTGCTGGATGAGGAACAGAGGACCTGCACCAAGGTAGAGCCACCCGAGTTCCAGACGACCGTACGGCGCAACGTAGAAGTCACGCTGTCCGATGCCAATCATTGCCTTCGTCCCGCCGCCGAATCCGAAGAACTCCGGCTTGTGTACGACACAGACACTTGCCGACGCATAACTTGCAAAGATGCTCGCGGTGAGACCCACGCCGATCTCGGCCTCATTGGATGTCCGTCCGTACTGCGCGGTTGCCGGCGTGATCACGCTGAGCGCAATCACGAGAATGATCCACAATCGTTTCATGGCCGTACCTCTTGAGTCAGGGTCTTGGATTTGAGTGTAGCGCGTGCAGTGTCGGTTCGCCAGTTGTCTGACGACCCCGGAATCATGACGAGACAAACTCAGGGTACTCGTTAAGTGTAACCGTTCGCGTTGAACAAGGTGCGAGAGGACTACGGCCCGGTCTCGGAGTCGGTCACGTCGTCGGCTCTTCACCGTGCCGTGCAAACACCAGCGACACCACGAGTAGAATCCCGCACACGGTCACCGACGAGTCCGCCACGTTGAACACCGCGAAGTGGCTCCGGCCGAGGAACCCGTACATGTTGACGAGGACGAAATCCACGACACCATCGGCGCGGAAGATCCGGTCAATCATGTTTCCCAGACCGCCGCCGATGATCCCGGCAAGCGCCCACCGTTGCAGTCCGGTGAGATCCCGCCCCTTGATCAGGTAGTAGCCCGCAAACACGATCACGATCAGCGGCAGAATGATGAATAGCAAACGCCTCGCTAACTCGGGCCAGGACC
>DAOWMR010000513.1 GCA_030642995.1 Spirochaetales bacterium | reverse complement strand
GCTAGGAGCCCAATCGTCAGTTCGGCAGGCCTCATCTGCGAGCGAACCGGACCATACTCCAGTCGTACCTGTGAAGTGAGAGTCAAGACAGTCTCTCCCTCTTCGGCGCTCAATTGCCAGCTATTCTTGCCGTAGCCCAGCATGGAAATGTCATCCAGTTCATAACTAAAACCGGACCCGGGTTGCCAATCGACGATATTCTCCCGCAGTGTCCCCATGCCTTCAATATCGCAAGTTCGTTGTGCCCCAACGTCCTCTGACTGGGCCGAACTGATGACCGATGTGTTGATGCCGGATGCCCAGTTGGATATGTCGTCCAGGGCGCTGAGTTTTGCCCACACGGTATCCTGCGGCGACTGGATGCGAATAGATCCAGTCACTTGAAACATGGTTTACTCCTTGCCTCACGCGAAACATAATGCTGCACGGACAGTTGGCACAGCAGATTGTTTCTATCGATTGCGGGGCTGGTCGGTCCTGCTGGTCTCCCGGCCTTCGTGGCCCATGGCACGTCCGTTCACGTGGTGCGCATTGCAAGGAGTACAGCATTTCGAGAAGGGTCACGGACCAGGACGCCGGCTTCGCTTTCTTCCATCTCGACTCCTGCGCGGCGAACCCGCGCAAGGACCCGGTCAAGTTCCGTCTTGTTTGGAAGAAGAACTCCAAAGGAGCGTAAACCCGCTGAATCCGGCGGGGCTGGGGCTGCTCCCACTCCCATCCACGTGTTCACACCTACGTGGTGGTGGTAGCCGCCGGCTGAAACCATGCCCATCTGGAAGTTCCGGTCCATTCCCATGTCGTCAAAGCCAATCACCTGCGTGTAGAACCCTATCGCCTCCGCAATGTCGCGGACGTGCAGATGGACGTGACCGATTCGCGTCTCAACGGGGATCGATTGAACCAGCGGGGCTCCGGGTTCAAGTTCCTGGAAGAGCGCCTCAAGATTGAGCGGTTCTCTGCCATTGCTCGGAGTCCCGTCTGCCCGTCGCACGACTATCGAACCATTCTCAATTCCCATCGTTCCGTCTTCAGCCGACTCCGCGTAGAGTTCAATTTCCTGACCTTCAGGATCCGTGATGTAGGTTGTTTTCGTCATCACATGATCTGTCGGATGGTTGGGATACTGCTTCTCGAACAGGCGGGCGACAGCTTGCGCGAGAGCACGTTGGTCGGGGAAGAGCACTGCGTAGTGATAGAGACCCGTCACCCGAATCGTCCGCCGAGCGCCAAGCACCTCCACGAACTGGACGAGATCTGCCCCTCCAGCCCCCATGCCGGCCATGGTCCCCTCTCTCCAGTGAAGCTTGAAGCCAAGCACCTCTCGTTGGAAGACTATCTGGCGCTCAAGGTCCGAGACTGTCAAGGAGACCGGTCCAATCCCTGTATCCGGGTGAATCCGATTGTTGGCGACCGTCGCGGTACTACTGCTACTACTCTGTTCCATCATTCCTCCCGACTTCGTGGGGCGTCTGACCGCTCGGCTTGTTTGGCAAATGCCTGGATCTCCGTGAGAACCGGCAACAATCCCTGTCCAAGCGGCGTGAGACTGTACGCCACCGACTGCCTGTCCACCGTTGCCTCCCGACGCTCAACGAGGCCATTTGATTCAAGTTTCTTCAGACGGTTGGTGAGCGTAACCGGGTTTACATCGCCGATCGCCCGCTGGAGCTCGGTGAACCGTAACTCGTGTGAGCGCAGGTAGTCGATGATACGGAGCGTCACGTAGTCACCTAACAATTTGAGGATCTCCGCCTGACAGTGTTCTTCTGATCGATGAGTATCTGACATGCACAGACAATACTACATTTTTGCTTAAATGTCTTGCTTAATTATCTTGACTAATATTTTGTATCACTGTATCTTCCCACGCAAGTTGAATGCCTACTACAGGAGGAAAGAAATGAAGGCAGCACAAATAGAGCAGTACGGCGAATC
>DAOWMR010000124.1 GCA_030642995.1 Spirochaetales bacterium | reverse complement strand
CGCAGGATGAATCAACGGTAACCCGGAGATCGCATCCGACGAGCTCGGGGGATACTGCAGCGGGAGATCATCGGAGATTCGCGGGACCGGAAGGACGAGCCATCCAGTGTCCGCCGACAAATGGAATTCCCCCGCAATCGCATTGCGGCCGGACGGATCATCAGCTCGGTCGGGGTTGATATGCGGCGACGTTGAGGGAAGCGACGCCTCGGGTACAGGAACATCAGGGATCTGTTCAACGATATCATCCGGAACAGGGAACTCTGAAGTGCGGTCGACAGTGGCGCCCCCGGAAGAATCGGCAAAGTCGCTTGCCTGCCCCTCCGGCATGGTGGTGCAGCCCGCCAGAATCCCGAGGATGGCGGCGGAACTGCATAGTCTGAGCAGCGGTTTCTGACGTCGATCCATCTCCCCTCCCTGATCGACTACCCTTATGGAACATTCTCCAGTATCAGCCGAATGTTCTCGTTGACCTGGGCCTCCAGCACATCAATCCCGATCCGACGTGGATCAATCCAGTGCTCTTCCACATCCGATTCGGTCCATCGTTCCCTGCGAGGCCGGAACGGAATCCATCGAATCTCGGTACCGCGCACCAACTCATCCTCAACCACCAGGTCTTCAGCGTCGATCCACTCAAAACGCCCCGCGACAACCGGAATTTCAACGGTTTCACTACTACTATCGACCGATCTCCCCGCAACCATCACGGTTGCCGTAATGAGCACTGCCACCACGGCTACGGCTCCAACTACGGCAAGAACGATGTGGAGAGGGATTTCACGATGCCCCAGCTTAAGATACACCGACTTCTTCTCTCCCTCCAACGCGGATGGATACCACTTTTGAGACGCCGCTGTCCTCCATAGTGATTCCCAGAAGCGTGCGTGCAGCCGCTACGGTCCTCTTGTTGTGCGTAATGATGATGAACTGACTCGACCGGCCAAACTCCAGCAGCATATTGGTGAACCGCCCAACGTTGGACTCATCAAGCGCGGCGTCAATCTCATCAAGCAGACAGAATGGCGACGGGCGCACCATGTAGGTGGCAAAGAGTAACGCAACGGCAGTAAGGCTTCGCTCACCACCGGAAAGGAGAGAGATATTCTCAAGCTTCTTCCCCGGTGGTTGCGCAAAGATCTCGATTCCGGATTCGAGGACTGCATCGGGGTCAACCAGTTTCAACTCAGCACGGCCGCCCCCAAAGAGTCTCCTGAACATCACGTGGAAGTTCTTCTTGATCGCTTCATAACTCTCGGTAAACAGAGCAGCGCTCTCGTTCTGAATCTCCTCGGTAACACGACGCAAATCTTCCTTGGCACGACGCAAGTCGGTCAGCTGAGTGTCCAGGAACTCAAACCGCTGTTTGACTTCCTCGAACTCTTCCGGCGCCATCAGGTTCACCGCCCCGAGTGATCGCTCGGTCTCGCGCAATTCCGCAAGATGCTTGCGCAAATCCCCCCCGTTGTCCTTCAGTTCGAGCATACGAGGCTCAAACTCGGAAAGCTCCCGGGAGAATCGTTCTCTGAAATTCTCGTACAGATTGCGGACCTCGGCATTTGTCTCTGCAAGGTTCATCTGAACACGCTCGAGTTGTTGCTGCGTCTTCCCGAGATCTTCCATTTTCCGCTTCAAGGATCTTTCTTTCTGGATCAGATTCTCGTTGCGACTGGAAATGGACTTCTCCAGTGTCTCCTGTTCTGTCTGAAGTTTGGTTTCTTTCTCTGCCAGTGAGGAAATCTCACTCTCCAGGATTTCGATGCGTTCAATCGTGTGAGCCAGTCTCGTATGAGACGCGGCAAGTTCCTCGCGGTGAATTTCCAGTCGTTGCTCTTCCTCTGTTATTGCGGTCGCACGCCGCCCAATGGTCTCTTCCATGGCCGAGAGGCGAGCCTGCATCCCGGCTCGATTGACCCGCAATTCTTCGAGAGTGTGCCGGTACTCCCGCATCCGTCCCGAAAGCTCCGTGTTCTCCTCCACCAGCCGGCCAATCTGCTTGCGACACTCCCGAATCCGGTTTCGAGCCGCTCCAATATCGCTTTCCAGATTGCGCTTCCGGGTGATGATCCCCTCCGGCGCAAGAAACTCGTCCAGGAACGAGGGAATGCTCGCGGCAAACTCTTCGCTCAGAGTACCGACATGCCCGGTTAGTTCCTCGATCTCACGGAGCCCGTCGAGTCCGTTCTTGATAGCCGTCTCGGGTGACTTCGCACCTGCCCGTTGGAGATCCTCGAGCAACGTGATGCGATGCTGAACTCGCGATAAAAGCGCGGACAATGCTGCGCGGAGCTCTTTTTCCGATCGGAGACGAGTAGAACGTGAATAGCCCGACGCAGCCAGTTCCTCGTCGAGCTTCTGCACTATGTCATCAGTGAGCGCAGTCAAGTCCGCCTCTATCTCCGTAACTCGATGTTCCTCCGCACCTATTTCGGTCTCGAGTTCCCGGACCGCTTCGTCGTTGGCGGATATTCGCCCCTCCGAATGCGCGACTCGTTCTTCAAACCCGACGATATTCTTCGCGACATCTGCCACACGAACTTCATGTTCCTCCGCACCGGCACGCAGGGAGATAATTTCTTCGCGCAACGACGCCACTTTCTCCTCGAAGCTGCCCCGCCGCAGTTCATCATTGCGGATCTTTTCCTCAAGCTCTCCGACGCGCTCGTTGTGGAGACGGATCTGATTCTGTTTGTTCCCTCGCTCCAGTTCCACTCCGTAGAGCCGCTTCTGATGCTCAATGAGCCTCGTTTCCATGGTATTAACGACATCCAGATTCTCTTCGAGGCTCTCGTTGATTGCATCAATAGCAGCTTTGATCTTGTCGCGGGCGGCCGCCTTCCGCTCCTGTTGCTCACGCCGTTTATCTCGGGAACCCACATGGTCCCGAAGCTTCAGCAGCGTCAGATCCAGTTCTACCTCGAACCCTTCTTCTTTGAGTTTCCGGTACCGGAGCGTCTTGTCCGATTGTTTCTTGAGGCTGTCGTGACTACGCCGGACCTCCCCGAGGATGCTCTGTACCTGGCGCATGTTGTCCTCGGTTCGTTCGAGTTTCCTCTCCGCCTCTCTGCCCCGAAGCCGGTACTTCGTGATTCCGGCCGCCTCCTCGAAGATGAGCCGCCGTTCTTCAGGCCTATTTGACAGCACCTGGTCAATCTTGCCCTGTTCCATGATGCTGTAAGCCGTCTTTCCGATACCGGTGTCGTAGAAGAGTTCGCGAAGGTCGCGCAATCTGACTGAGGCCCCGTTTATGAAGTATTCACTCTCTCCGTTCCGAAAGAGTCGACGTCGAATTGCAATTTCAGCCGCGTCAATCGGCAGGTGATCGTCGTCGTTGGACAAGGTGAGCGTCACATCGGCAACGTTCAGCGCCTTTCGGTCTTCCGTTCCGTTGAAGATGACGTCTTCCATGCGATCCGCCCGGAGGCTTTTCGTAGCCTGCTCTCCGAGGACCCACTTGATCGCATCAACAACGTTGCTTTTCCCACAGCCGTTTGGGCCGAGAAGCGCAGAGACGCCACCGCTGAATTCGATAATTGCCTTGTCGGCGAAAGATTTGAAGCCGAATAGCTCTAGACTCTTGAGTAACACGTCCGCTCCCAGTTCAAGCTACAGTGTACAACAGATTTCCGATCAGACAAAGCGGTCTATGATGGCCCGATACTGATCCACCGCCCAATTCACGATCTCTTCCCAGCCCATGTAAATGGTCTTGGCCGCTCCCCGGCCGGCCCGCCGTAGTAATTCCGGCTGACCCATGAGCAACTTCAATCGTCGGGCCATTGCGTCCGGATCGTCTTCCGTGACGAATCCGTTCTCTCCATCCTGGACAATCTCGGCGGTCGTGGACCCCGCGGCTACAACCGTCGGAAGCGAAAAGGCGGCGGCTT
This sequence comes from Spirochaetales bacterium, assembly GCA_030642995.1. Taxonomy (GTDB): domain Bacteria; phylum Spirochaetota; class Spirochaetia; order DSM-27196; family SLST01; genus JAHOYX01. Next base: position 3,815 of record DAOWMR010000124.1, on the reverse strand, counting down.
CCCGCATCACCAGTGGCGCATTGTCGTATATACTCGGAAAGAGAAACAGGTCGGCTCGCGCATAGAGATTCTGCAACACATTTCGATCAACGATTTTCCCGAGAAAGACGGTTCGCTCCGCAATTCCAAGGTCTTCGCACAAGGAGCGCATTGCCGGTGCTGCGTATCCTTCCCCGGCAAACACCATCCGAAAAGGTCTCCCCGTTCCGCTCTCTTTCGGCATTGCGGCGAGCCGTGCAACGGCATTGATAATGAGACGAACGTTCTTCTCCCACCGGTGTTGACCGACGAAGAGCAGCATGAATTCGGCCGGCCGTAGCCCGCACAACTCTCCCCCGTGCCGACGCAGAATTTCCCGCTCCGATTCCGTGGGGATCGCCATGTCACTCCCGTTGGGCGCAACAACCACCTCTCCGTCGAATCCATACTCGTGCAGCGTCTTCGCGGTTGATTCACTCGGGCTCCATACCACGTCCACAGTCCGGTAAAATCCCACAATCCGACGAACGACGATGTCCGCAAGGCGATCGTTCTGCAGGATTTTCATTGCGTCGTCCCGATACTTGGTGTGGAAGGTGGTCACATGGGGGATGTGCCGGCCTCGCGCGACCCGCCGTGCCATGCGGCCACCGACAAACGGCGTGTGGCTGTGGACCAGATCAAAGCTCAGTTCGTGCAGCCGGGAACCCACCGAAGGACTCATCCATGGGACCCCAAGCCGATACGGATGCATGAAGACGAACGGAAGCGACGCGAATCGTATGACCTCGAACTCATCACGGTCCTCAAATCCAGGTTGGGAGGGCACGATCGCCACGCCCCTGCCGTGGTTTGCGGTTATCCAGCGTGTGTAGTTCTCGGCGCAAACACCGACACCGTCCATGATCGGCTTGTATGAGTCGTTGAACTGACCTACGAGCAAAGGTTTTAACATTTACCGCCGATGGTCAGCCACGGGGAAACGACACCGAGGCGGCCACCCGCCGATAATCTACGACTCCGAGACGGGTGTGGGGAAGACCCTCGGAAAACACAAACACAGACGGCTGATATCTCTCATCGAGTTCCTGGGAACACCACTCCCGGAGCGTGGATTCCATCCATTCCCGGTCAAGGTCGGCGTCTATCGGCACGACGTGCGCCGTCAGATGGGTAGTGCCGTCCGCGTCCTGAATCGTGACACAAGCCTGTTTGACTTCCGCATGAGCGTTGAGCACATCTTCCACGATGCCGGGATAGACTGTCTCTCCTGCAGAACCGATCGACCGACCCATCCGTTCAATGAAGTACACAAAACCCTCGTCGTCCATACGGCCCAGGTCTCCGGTTCGCAGCCATCGAACGCCGTTCTCAGTAACGATTCTCCCCGCGCCGGACAAATTGAGATAGCCCAGCATTACCGTCGGTCCACTCACGCAGAGCTCCCCAACCTCGCAGGCCGGCAATTCGCCCAGGTCTTCGTCCGATCCGTCGTACCGAACGACCCGGATATCAGTATCCGGCACCGGAATCCCGACACTCCCACTCCTTCGAGTGGTCTCAGGCATGGTAACACATGCGGCGACCGTCTCCGTCAGGCCGTATCCTTCACGAATGCTGATTGCGCCGCCCTTGCGGCGCACCGCCATCTCAAAGGCATCCCGCAATTGAGACGAGATGCGATCGCCACCGCAGAAAGCGCCCATGAGGCCCGACAATCGGGTTCTTTGGAATTTCCGATCAGCAACCAGTGCGGCATAGAAGCTCGGGACCCCGATGAGGTATTCGGGCCGTCTCCGGCGGAAGGTCTTCACAATCGACCGCGGAGTGAAATGCGGCAGAAGCAGCGACTCGGCGCCGGCAACAACCGCGGTATGGACCGAAACACTCAGACCGAGTCCGTGAGAGAACGGCACTACACTCAGCATTTTTTGTCCGGGAAGGATTGGTCCCTGCAACTGCATCTGCCGCGCGGCGGCGTCCAGATTTCCGTCACTCAGCATCACGCCGCGCGGCCGCTCCGTCGTGCCGCCGGTGTACAGCACAACAGCACACTGATCGGGGGTATGCAGGTCACATTGATCCACAATCGGACCGCTGCGAACGCCGAGCTTCCGCATTGAAAGCCACGAGAACGTAGGTGGCAACTCGTACAACGCCCTGCCGTCCACTGAAGAAGTGGAAACTCCAACCGTTCCTCGCAATCCGCCCAGATTGAGCCGATGTCTCCTGCGCAGGCGGCGTATCCGCTTGATTCGCCCCGCGGAAGCATAGTCCTTGAGCGATGCTACGACGACACCTCTGATACTCTTTCCGCCGGCCAGCTGCTGGAAGCCGGCTACGTGTTCTCCCGTCACGACGGCCCACTGTGGCTGAAGATTATCCAGGAGATAGCTTATATCTCGCGGCCCCGCATCCGGATCCAGAACGCCGAGCACCGCGCCAATCCGATTGGCCGCGTAGAGGAATACTAACATGTGCGGAGTATTCGGTAACAGCGTGCAGACCCGGTGACCCGGACGCACACCGAGCGCCCAGAGTCCCTGGGCTACCCGTTTCACCTCGGAAAGCAATGAACGATAGGATCGGCGGTGACCCAGAAAATCATAGACGAGACGTCTCGGGTAGATCGATGCTGATTCCGCGAGAGCCTCGTACAGGGTGATGTTCGGGTAGTCGATTTCCCCGGGCATGTCCCCGTAGAAAGGGCGCCACCGACAGTTTGTCACGGCTGGGTGTCCCGCTTCCACAACCACCAAACATCCTCCGGGTTACTCAGAATCGAAAGCTTCACGACTATATTCTCTCCGGCAACGCCTGTAAAGCTCTTGTCGCTGTGGTAGGCTGCGTTCATGCAACTGACATGCGGCGTGGACGAAGCAGGTCGCGGCCCCCTGGCAGGACCCGTAACGGCCGGCGCCGTCATTCTGCCGAAAGAGTTCCCAATTGAAACACTCGATGATTCCAAGCGGCTCTCCGCAAAGCGGCGCAACGAATGCGCCCGACTGATCATGGATCGATCTGTCGCCTGGGCGATTGGCTGGGCATCACACCTCGAGATTGATCAGTTCAACATCCTCGCAGCCACCCTCCTGGCCATGCAGCGAGCCGTACAATCTCTCGAAGTGTGCCCCGAGAACGTTATCGTCGACGGATTGCACACGCCCCTATTACCCTACCCGACACAGGCAGTTGTAAAGGCCGATTCTCTCATTCCCGCTGTCATGGCGGCGAGCATCCTTGCCAAAACAGCTCGCGACGCATGGATGATCGAGTACTCAATTCGCGACCCACGATACGGATTTGAACGGCACATGGGCTACCCTACCAAAGACCACAGAGACCGTATTCACCAGTACGGCCGTTGTCCTATTCACCGTCGATCTTTTCGCGTTTCTTGAACCGTCTCTTCGGCTTCGGCCTCGGCCTCGGCTTCGGCCTCGGCTTCCCCTTTCTTTCCTCGATGAACCCGAACACTTTCTCCATGCCCACCCGGAAGGAGCCAAGATCTTCCTCAAATACCATGACCTGATGTCGATCGAAGCCCTCTTCGCCGTGCTTCTTGCTCTCAACGATGGTGAGATAGAGATCACCCGTCCGATTCTCTTTCAGATTGAGGAAATACGTCCGACGATCGTTGGCGCTCGTCACGCGCCAGGAAAAAACTTCTCCGCGCAAACCCATGCCGCTATGCTACTGAAGACGCGGACGCGTATCAATGCAGGATCGATTGACACCCGACTCCGATGTTGGTATCTACTATCGAGAACGCGACCGTCGTATAATGGCATTACCTCAGCCTTTCAAGCTGATGATGTGGGTTCGATTCCCATCGG
>DAOWMR010000326.1 GCA_030642995.1 Spirochaetales bacterium | reverse complement strand
CTCGCATGTTTCCGCCGTCGGTGAATCCAGGACTGAACATTCGCACGGGGCTTGTCCTGTATACCGCCTCAAATGCGTGATTGAGACACCGACCGAACTCTGAGTCTCCCGTCATGAACGACCCATGACCCACTGTCACTTCAGCCAAATCAACATCCACGGGAGATTCACCGAACCGTTTCTGAGAGTACTGCGCATTACCGTACCTCGATGGCAGCTCGATCCTGTACCCGAGGCGAGAACAGTAGCGGACAAGAGAATCGTAGAGTTCTGCCGTGGACAGGCCAGGCATTACCCTGAAGTCCACCTCCAATTCGCACCGATTTGGGATGACATTTGTTTTTGAGCCCGCGCTGATTTGGTCAAAACTGTAGGTCGTCTCGAAGATCGACCTGATGCGAATTCTGTCCTTGTCGAGGGGATCAGGATCGTCGGTCGTTTTGAGTTCCAGTTTGCGAAGATCCGACAGCGAATACCGCTTCAACAGCGACTTTATGAAACTGAAGGCTGACATTGGTATGCGACGCCTGGGGATCTTCAACCCGCGTTTTGCACCTGCCATGAAGCGCACCGCCTTGTTGAGGGCGTTGCTTCGCTCCTTGGGCATACTTCCGTGACCAGCTGCACCGTGAAACGTGAGCCTCAACCAGTGCGGGCCTTTCTCCCCGACCCCGATCGTCGGGCTCGTCAGCGGATTCACCGTGCTGGGCTCGGAAATAACCGTTGCGTCCGCCTGGACCACCTCCGGGTGCTGCTTGGTCATGTAGGCTGAACCGAAGTCGCCGTGCGTTTCCTCGTCCGGCGTCAACCACAACTGGAGCTTCCCCGCGAAGTCGGGGACTGCCACCTTGAACACCTTCATGGCCACCATCTGGCAGGCAATCCCAGCCTTCATGTCCATGGCGCCCCGGCCGTAGAGTTTGTTGTTCTTGATCACTCCGCCGAGCGGAGGCGTGTCCGGGTGCCAGTCCGCCTCGTCGAATGGAACAGTATCCAGATGGCCGTTGAATTGAAGCGTCTTTCCGGGTTCTGAGCCGCGCCACCCGGCAATGAGGTTGTAGTAATACTCGGATGCCAAGCCCTTCGTGAACGGCGCCTTGTAGAGCGTTGTCTCCATGCCGACAGTTTGCATGTACTTCTCAGCAAATGTGAAGATCTCACCGCGCTCGTTGAACTCCTCGGCGGACAGGTTGACTGAGTTGATTCGTACCAGGTCCTGCAGGAGTGTGACAAGCTCGTCGCGGTAGTCAGCAACACGGGACAGAAGATCTTCCTCGAACTCGGTCAACGGTCGCTGAGGGGTTATGGTCTTTTCTGTCGGCACAGCCTCGCTCCTCTGCCCGGAATTCTCGGGTCAATATGCACGCTACAAACAGCCACTCCACCACCCTTGATAGCGGCGAGGTGACAAAGTGAAGCTACACTGAACCCGACGCGACACGGACCGTCTTTATGCCGCCGGTTCCGCCTTCTTCATGTCTCTGCGATAGAGGATGTACCTCCACAGCAAGGTGATGGCGAGGAATGCCGGCAGTGCGAACGCGGTCATCTGCGCGAACACAGCGTATCCCAGGATTAGTGTCAGCGCCATACCAAGTATCAGCGGCACGGACGCTGTTCGAAGATCCTTGAAGAGGACAGGCGCTCCCAGGGCGCCCATCAGCGCCGGCATCAGATTGTCAAATGCGGGCTTCAGGGACGGTGACTGGAGAATCGGCACCAGCGCGCCGAAGGCAAGCATGCCCACGAGTAGGATAACGATTGTGACCAATGAAGACACGGCAACTGCCATCGTCGCGATCACATCTGCCTCTTCAGAGTTGGGTTCCACTCCTGCCAGTCTGACGCTGCTCATGGCTGCCGGCAGCTTGAGGTTCATCGTATTCCCAGTAATGAACGTTAGGTAGGTTGCGCCCGCTCCCAGCATAGGCGCATAGCTCATGAACTCAACGATGACCAAGATGCCCATCAAACTGAAGATCCCGAAAAAAGCCCGCACTGTGAGGCCAAAGTCCATCTTGACGTCAGTGACCAGTGAGAGCAGAAACGGCACGGCCAGTAGAGCCACGACAACAATGATATTGGTCACCCGGCCAAAAAAGTGAAGCTGTCCCAGATAGGTTGATTCCTGTTTCTTATTGTCACTCATAGTAACTCCTCAGCGCACTTCAGGCGAAAAAAACCCAGTTGAACAGAATCGCGGAAGCCATTCCCGCCACCATGGCCAACGGGAACGAGAAGTCCTTGAGCCAACCGACTCCTGACTTCTTTGCAATCGCGTCAAAGGCAAACACCAGAACCCCGGCAACGACCACCGTCGTGATCCCGGTCGGGTTTTTGAAGTTCACGACGTACGGTCCCGCGTAGACTCCCATGAGACCAACAAACATGGATGGCACGCCCACGTGCAGGAATCCGCCTTTGGATTGAGCTTTCCTGATTCCACCGGTGTAGCTCTTGAGGAAGACAATGTTGGCTACCGGGTAGAGGATGACGCCCAGCGTCATGACCCAGGCCACACTCAGGAAGATTGAAGGTGTCATCCCCGAATCCGCAACCCCGCTGAGCCCGAAAGTTTTGACGGTAATATCCGCAGCCATATTTTCATACATGGCCGAGCCAATGACCGATAGCCTGAGCCAAGGCAGATACTGACCCAGCACCGGCAGGAGAACTGCCAGGATGATGACGATGGGTAGTGACGGGAGGATTGAGAACAACCCTGCGTTCACAATGACCTTCTTCCGTATCTCCTTCGATATCCCCAGATTGCCCGCCTCTTTATTCGCGCGCACGAGAAATATCACCGCTTGCACCGCGACAATCACAATCACGGTACCGCAGAGCAGCAACATCAGGGTTGAATTGGCAACTGCCGACGTTTCACTGTTCATCGTGTCTCCTTCTGTTTCTTGATTTCCTTCAGTCGGTTGTGTACTTATCAGCCACTTCCAGAGCCTGATCCATTATTGCGATACCTTCGTCTATCTCTTCCTTCTTGACGATCAGTGCCGGTGCCATTGCGATAGTATTGCTGGGATTAGCCGCCATCGCAATCATACCCAGTTCTCCAAGCCGTTTGGCCACTTCCAGCTTTGGGTTCATCCCTTTGTGAATCTTTGCATCCAGCGGAATGAGAGGCTCTCTTGTCTTTCGATTCTTCACAAGCTCCAGGCCCACAAACAACCCGAGGCCGCGCACATCTCCTACCGACGGATGCTTCTCTTTGAGCTCGACGGCCCGGTCCATCAGATACGCCCCAAGGGTGGCGGAGTTTTCGATGAGGTTATCTTCCTCGTAGATGGGCAGCACTGCCGTGGCGGTGGCGCATCCCAGGGCGTGCCCTGCGTAGGTAGCGCCGTGACTGAACATGTGGGTCTTGAAGTGATCACCGATGTGCTTCCGGACTATTGTTGCGCCGAGTGGGATGTAGCCCGATGTCAGACCTTTGGCCATCGACATGATGTCAGGCACTACGTCCCAGTGGTCAATGGCAAACCATTTCCCGGTGCGTCCGAAGCCGCTCATGATCTCATCCACGATCAGGAGGATACCCCACTTGTCACACACCTCGCGCAGCATGGGGAAGTACTCCTTGGGCGGGACGATGATTCCGTTCGCTCCGGTGACCGGTTCGCAGATGATTCCTGCAACCTGGTCACTGCCTCCCTCTAGTTCAATGACCTCGTCGATGTACTTCACGCACTGCATGTCGCAGTTCGGATACTCCTTGCCGAACATGCAGCGGTAGCAGTACGGTTGCGGCACCGCAACGGTCTCCGCTCCGCCGGAGACCAGGGCCCACTTCCTGGGATCCCCGGATGAAAGCGACATGGATATGCCCGTCCCACCATGATAGCTGCGGTAGCGAGAGATCATCTTCCGTTTTCCGGTGTACTGCTG
>DAOWMR010000061.1 GCA_030642995.1 Spirochaetales bacterium | reverse complement strand
TGAGGATCTGGTCCCGGGTCATGCCGAAGAGATTCACTGCCTCACATAGTACGTTGGCCGGGCCGGGGTGTGAAGGACGGCGAGCCGGGCACTCCTGGTTGGAGTTCCAGTTGTGGGATTGTATTATCTGAGTAACGGAGGTGCACAGTGCAGGGTTACTATCGATTTCCAACGATCCACGACGACCGGATTGTATTCACCAGTGAGGACGATCTCTGGCAGGTGCCCGTTGGGGGAGGAACAGCTCTCCGATTGACCGCCGGGCTGGGGACCGCCGGTTATCCGCGCTTTTCACCGGATGGGAAACAGATAGCGTTCGCCGGAAGTGAAGAGGGCCCGACCGAGGTGTTTGTCATGCCTTCCGACGGCGGACAGCCACGACGGTTGACCCATCTCGGAAGCAAAGTGCTCGTCTGTGGATGGGATCCGGACGGAAACATTCTCTTCGCATCTCCCGCACGGAGACCGTTCATGCGACCGAGTGACATCTTTCGGGTGTCACCGGACGGCGGTGAGCCGGAACGGCTTCCAATCGGTCCGGCACTGACCGTTTCATACGGACCCGACGGTGGGATGGTGATGGGTCGGTACGGCATGATCGGTCGTGAACCCGCGCACTGGAAACGGTACAAGGGCGGAACGGCCGGCGACATCTGGATTGACCCGGACGGCGGGGGAGAGTTTCGACGACTCATCACCATTGACGGCAACGTGACCCATCCACTGTGGCTCAGGGATCGGATTTACTTCTCGGCCGATCACGAGGGAATCGGAAACCTCTACTCGTGCGATGTGCAGGGTAGCGACCTGGCCCGGCACACAAGTCACAGCGACTACTACGTTCGCCACCCGTCCACCGACGGATCTCGGATCGTCTATCACGCCGGCGCGGACCTCTTTGTGTTTGATCCGGACTCCGGCGAGTCAACTCCGGTGGAAGTAACTTATCCGAGCCCCCGCACCGGCCGAAACCGCAAGTTTGTGGCGGCGACCGGCTACTTCGAGGAGTACGCACTCCACCCCGAGGGACATCTCCTCTCGGTCATGGCTCGCGGCAGACCGTTCGTATTCGGTCCATTCGAGGGCGCCGTCCGCCAGCAGGGCGAGCTCCAGGGCGTGCGCTACCGAACCGTGGACTGGCTGAGCGATGGGGCACTCGTGGTGACCTCGGATGAGGGAGGCGAGATCCACGTGGAGGTGTGCGAGGGGACGCGCGATCAAGACGAGGCAGGTGCGGTCCAGAAGCTCACCGACTGGGATATCGGCAATCCGCGGGAGCTCAAGGCGGCGCCCATCGGCCGGAAGGTAGCCATCGCCAATCATCGAAATGAACTTCTTGTTGGTGACTTCGAGACCGGTAAGCTGACCGTCGTTGACCGGAGTGATCACCTCTTCATTGCAGGGTTCGATTGGTCACCGGACGGCCGGTGGCTGGCCTACGCGATCAAGACAACCCGGCACGTGATTGTGCTGAGGATTCACAACGTCGAGACCGGTGATACCAAAACAGTGACCCGGCCCGTTCTCTTTGACTGGTCTCCGGCATTCGATCCCGAGGGGAAGTATCTCTACTTCATATCTACCCGAGAACTCAATCCAGTGTACGACGGTGCACACTTTGACCTGGGGTTTCCCGAGGCGGCGAAGCTCTACCTCTTGACCCTCAGGCCTGATATTCCGTCGCCGTTCCTGCCTCAACCCGAGCCGGACAAACCAAACGGCGACGACAAGAAGAAGGGGGACGGCACCGACAGCGACGCGGACGGGAGCGTCGACGATGCGGCCGCCAAGGGCGAGAAGAGCGACAAGAAGGGAGAGGCCAAGAAGCCGCCCGAGCCGGTCGAGATTGACTTTGACGGCATTGAGGACAGGATCCTCGCGGTCCCCGTGGACCATGCGACGGTGGAACATGTCGCGGCCGTTGAAGGCAAGATCCTCTATTCCACATTCCCGGTCGAGGGGGAGCTCGGCGGTGATCGAGGTAACGGCGAACCCAAAGCCAAGGGGACCCTCCACGCCTTTGACTTCAAGACACAGGAGAATGAGGTGTTCGTTAGTGGGATCACTTCGTTCGCTCTCTCGGGAAACCGCAAGAAGCTCGCCTATCGTGCCGGCAACAAGCTTCGAGTTATCCCGGCCGGTGAGAAGCCCAAGGAGAACGGGAAGGAAGGCTCCGCCCGCAAGACCGGCTGGGTTGATCTGGGCCGAGTACGGGTCATGGTTGAGCCGCCGGCGGAGTGGCGGCAGATGTACACCGAGGCGTGGAGACTGCAGCGGGACAATTTCTGGAACGCAGAGATGTCTGATATCGACTGGCGGGCAGTCCACGAACGGTATCTGCCGCTTCTGGATCGGGTATCGACCCGTGGCGAGTTCTCCGACCTGATGTGGGAGATGCAGGGCGAGTTGGGGACCTCGCACGCCTACGAGATCGGCGGTGATTACCGGCCCTCGCCTCACTACGGCATGGGCCACCTCGGCGCCGACCTGTCGTTTGACGGGAAGCGGTGGAAGATCGACCGATTGCTCACCGGCGATACATGGATTGAGGACGCGTCGTCTCCCCTGGCGAGAGCAGGTGCCGCCGCCAAGGCCGGGCAGACCCTCCTTGCGATCAACGGGCGGGCACTGAATGCGTCCGTCTCACCCTGGGATCTTCTGATCAATCAGGCGGGAGCTGAAATTGCGGTGACCCTTGGTGATGAGAAAGGGAAGAACCCACGCACAGTGCCGGTGAAGACCCTCAAGAGCGAGTATCCGGCCCGATACCGCGAATGGGTAGAGGAGAAACGCCGGGCCGTTCACGAGGCAACGGACGGCAGGTGCGGATATGTCCACATTCCCGACATGATGGCTCGCGGATATGCGGAGTTCCACCGTTCCTACCTGGCCGAGGTAGATCGGGACGGACTGATCATTGATGTTCGCAACAATAGTGGTGGTCACGTGTCGGCGCTCCTCCTGGAGAAACTCGCCCGCCGTCGAACCGGCTACTCGGTGACGCGGTGGTTCGGGATGGAACCGTGGCCGGAGGATTCACCGGCCGGTCCCATGGTTGCGGTGACCGACGAAAACTCGGGATCGGATGGCGACATCTTCTCCCACAACTTCAAGCTCATGAAGCTTGGGCCTCTCGTCGGAAAACGAACGTGGGGCGGCGTTGTCGGGATCTGGCCCCGGCAGAGATTCGTGGACGGCGGGGTGACCACGCAACCGGAATTCTCGTTCTGGTTCAAGGATGTTGGGTGGGGTGTTGAGAACTACGGGACCGATCCGGATAGAGAGATTGAGATCACACCCCAGGATCACGCTGCCGGGCGAGACCCGCAATTGGCAGGAGCAATAGCAGAGATCAGGAAACAGCTCGCCGAGTTCATCCCCGATTTGCCGGACGTGAGTACCCGGGCGACGCGGAGGATCCGCGATTGGACTGATTCAAAGTTGATGTCTGAACATCACGAGAGTGATGTGCCATGTTCTGGAGATGAGGACCACACTCACAATCGAGGATCAGATTGACGTGAGGCTGCGAACGGTTGCGGATCGGCAGAATCGGTCATACAAGGACGTTGTCAACGAAGCTCTCGCCGGGGGACTTCCGGAGATTGAGGTGGCTGAGCCCCTTCCGGAGTATCACGTAAGGGTTCGGGACTTCGGATTCCAGCCGGGAGTTGATACCGCCAGACTCAACCAGTTGTACGACGAATTGGAAACGGACCGTTAATCATTCCGGACGCCAACATCCTGGTCGATGCCCACAACACGGCGGCCGGCCATCACGACACGGCTCGGGAATGGTGGCAGACCGCAGCGAGGGGGCCGGAAGTTATCGGCGTGCCGTGGGTTGTGGTGCTGGCCTTCGTGCGGCTTTTCTCCAGCCCTCGAGTAGTGCCAAATCCAGCCCGAGCATCTGTGCTCATGGAAATCATGGAGGAGATCCTGCTGCTCCCGGCGGTGAAGCCTGCTGTTCCGGGATCGAGGCACGCCGGCATCATGAAGCGCTTGTTTGAGGAGTCCGGAGGAACCGGAAGGCTCACGACGGACATGCACATTGCGGCGCTTGCGTTGGAGTTTGACGCGACGGTAGCGACCAATGACACAGACTTCAGCCGGTTTGCCGGCCTCAAAATCGTGAATCCGCTTCTGACAAACTGAAGAGGCTGATCTACCCGCGCCCCTGGCGTTCGGACAGCGTCCGGAGCATGTCGGCGGTCATCAGGTCCAGGTCGTAGTCCGGTGACCAGTCCCACTCCACGCGGGCTGCGTAGTCCTCGAGCGTATTGGGCCAGCTGTTGGCCAGCGCCTGTCGGACCGGGTCTACGTCATAATCGATCTCAAAGTCAGGAATGTAGCGGCGAATATAGGCGGCCTGGTCCTCCGGGGAGAAACTCATCGCCGTCACGTTGAAGGCGTTTCGGTGGCGAAGGCGTTCGGCATCGGCCTCCATGACATCGATTGCCGCCTTGATCGCATCGGGCATGTAGATCATGTCCAGATAGGTGTTGCCCTGCAGGAAACAGGTGTAGTGATGGTCGGTGACGGCCGCGTAGTAGATGTCTACCGCATAGTCGGTGGTTCCGCCGCCCGGCGGAGTCGCGTTGGAGACAATCCCCGGGAAACGGACGCCGCGCGTATCCACGCCATAGCGGTGGTGGTAGTAGTCGCAGAGCAGTTCGCCGGCCACCTTGGTGACGCCGTACATGGAGGTGGGGCGCTGAAGCGTGTCCTGCGGTGTGAAATCCTTGGGAGTCTGCGGCCCGAACGCCCCGATGGATGACGGCGTGAAGACACTGCAACCGTTGGACCGGGCGATCTCCAGAACATTGAACAGGCCCCCCATGTTGATGCTCCACGCATCCTGCGGTCTGTCTTCGGCAACTGCGGAGAGGAGGGCGGCCAGATGGTAGATGCGGGTGATGCGTTCGGCCTGAACAATCTCCAAAAGGCGCTCGCCGTCGCGCGCGTCCAGGATCTGAAATCGATCCGGCACCGATTCTGCCGGCTGCCGAATGTCGGTCACCATGACATTCGAATCACCATATCGCCGTTGGAGTTCCTCGGACAACTCGGACCCCAGCTGGCCGAGCCCGCCGGTTATCAATATTCGGGTGTCCATAATTCCCCCTGCAGCCGTTTTGACAACAATCGATTTGTTCAATATAATGAACAAGAAGTATGGTATACTGATCGAGTTTCCGGGTCAAGCGAGAGTTTCGGATCAGATAGCGAAACGGGAGAAGAAATGAAACCAGTACCTGCGCCCCAGATTGGCGCGAATCTTCAGCGCATCAGAAAAGAGCAGGATCTCACCCTCGACGCGCTCGCCGAACGCAGCGGCGTATCCAAAGCGATGTTGAGTCAGATTGAGTCGGACAAAGTGAACCCGACCGTCCTGACGATCTGGAAGATCGCCCGGGGGCTGGAGGTGGAACTTGACGCAATTCTAAAGGGAGGTTGGGAACCGGCGCGAAAATTCTCGTCTACCCACGGCGGCGATGTGGTTACGCTGGACACATCGGACAAAGGGCCGCACATCAAGGTGTTCTCGCCGCTCTCCATGGCGGAGGACCTCGAAATCTACCAGCTCACCTTTGATCCCGACACCGCACTCGTTTCAGGGCCCCACCCGCCGCGATCCGAAGAGTTCATCACTGTGCTCAGCGGTTCGGTGACCATCACCGCCGGGGAGAAGCATGCCGAGCTGACGGCCGGAGACTTCATCAACTACCACTGCGACGTTGATCACACCATTGCCAATCCGTCTGCCGAGCCGGCGCAGATTCACATGGTCGTGAGGTTCCACCGCAAGCGGTTCTAGTGTTGAGTATCTACTTGATGGCTTTCTTCGTCTTGGTGCGACCGTGTCTATCGCGTGTCCGACCGTAGCTGCCGCGAGTTCGCTTGCCCTTTTTCGAACGCCGATCGCCTTTGCCCATATATCCCTCCGCTGGTGCTGCTTCGTTCTTGCCGTCCACTATACCACAAGCCTGCGGCGCGATATCATTGAGCTATGCAAGAATCTCTGATCAAGCTGGTGTTGGTGTTTGCGGCTTTGGCTGCGCTCTTGGTCGGGGGAGTGTTCCTGGTGATTCCGGATTGGGTCGTCGCGATCTCGGGGACCCCGTCAATTGACGTCGGGTGGTTGAGGAGCGTCGGAGCATCGACGGTTGGCCTGCAGGGATTCGGCCTTCTCATCGCTGCGTTTCGGCGGCGTGACACCAATCCCCTCCTCGGCATCGTTGCGCTCGTGACGACGATTCAGGCCGGAGCGCTCTGGTACTCACTCTTTGCGGGGGAGTACGGGGAGATGAGCGGGTGGGCAACTATCACCCCGTCCATCCTGGCAACCATCACGGGCGTGCTGCTCTGGTTCTCGTGGATCTCTCGACGACGAACGGTAGGGGAGCTTCCGCCGAAAGCTCGGAAACAACGTACCAAGGCGACCGCCACTGCCGAACTCGAAGAACCGGAACCGGCTCCCGCGGAGCTCGTTGAAGAGATTGACGCGAAGAGCCCAAGGTTCCAAAAGTCGAACCAGGTCGACGACTAGAACCGGGCGTCGAGCACGAGGAGATTGCGGAATCCAGGTCCGGCGTTCTGTCGGCCAAGATATTCAATGTGATACTTGAATCCGAGCGTGTCGGTGGCGCGAAACGAAATACCGGCAATGGCAGTGTATTGCCATCTCGTTTCGATTGGACGCGTGGGTGTCATGCTTCCGCTTCCGCCGACCTTTAGTGAGACTCTATCTCCTACCGGGAACTCCACCTCTGACAGGAAGGCGTGGCTGATTGCCGCCTGGGAATTGTAGCTGAAGAAGTACTTGCCGGAGAGACCCAGCCCGGCCGGGAACACGTACTTGACCCCGGTTGATGGAACGACGAACCAGTAGTTCAGATCTGGATGGAGTGAGCCTCGACAGGTCAGATTGGCCAGGAAGCGGGCAGTCTCATAGTTGGCGTCAATTGTGAGGTCATGCGAGAGCCCCCGTGCGTCCAGTCCAACCTGATCGTCGCCGGCAGGGCGCTCGTATCCAGACCCGATCCCAAGTCCGTACCGGGTGATGATGTAGTTGTACTGTGAAACGATGAAGATGGGCGCAACCGAAATGGTAGTCTCGTGCCACCCTGCCGATACTGTGCTCGCGATGGGTTCTTCGTCCTGGCGCTGGATCTTGAGTTCGGCGGACAACCAGTCACTGATCCGGAACAGGACCACCTGATTGAGATCGATCGTGAGTTTCTCAAGTGACCCGCCGTTTGCGGCAGCCGCGTCCTCGTCATTGAAGTAGAGGTCCACCGAGACGCTCGAGATGTTGCGGAGCCCAATCTGGGCCGACCCGGCAGCTGCCACAATCACAATCAGTGTCAGGATGAAAATCGATTTCTTCATGGTGATTATCCTTCCCCGGCCGTCGTGCCGGCGCCGGGTTTTGTTCCCACAAAACCGGAACGGACCATTGTACCCCACCCGGTCCTGCGCATCAGTGCGCTGATATAGCCCCTCAATCTCAGAACGCTAGCATACTGCCTGTATCCAAAGTTTTCCAGAACGGCGAGGAGGAGGAGCCGCACCCTGTCCCCGGTACCAAAGTAGCGCTTGTGGTACTCGGCCAGCAGGAGGGATGAGAGCGACACGGCAACGCCGAGCGGCACCGTTGCCGCGAATACGATCCCGGCTGTCGAGAGTGCAAGGATGCGGGTTGCCAGACCTATGATGAGGAAGAGCAGCCCCTGTACTTCAATCCACGGGCCAAGCAGCTCAAAGAAGAAGTAGTAGGGAAATCCAATGAGGCCCATGGCACCGTGTCTGGGATTGAGAAGCAACCGGATGTGGAAGAACATGGTATCAATAAGACCACGTTGCCAACGGTCGCGCTGATTTCGGAGTATGCGCAGGGTTGTTGGAACCTCGGTCCAGCAGTTTGCGTTGTAGGCGTACTGAACGGCGAAAGGTCGCCGCGCTTCCCGGAGAGATCGCGCAACACGGACCACGAGTTCCATGTCCTCGGCAACCGTGTCCTTGCCGTAATACCCGCTACCGGTCAGATAC
Source organism: Spirochaetales bacterium (assembly GCA_030642995.1). GTDB lineage: Bacteria > Spirochaetota > Spirochaetia > DSM-27196 > SLST01 > JAHOYX01. The sequence goes on along the minus strand of DAOWMR010000061.1, from coordinate 2,467 downwards.
CCGTGCGCGTCCACTACGTCGTGCTTTCGGAAGAGTCCGAAGGCGCCCGAAATAATCATGAGCGACTTGATATGCGCCCACCCCGTGCGTCCGGCCATGAACGATCTGAGGTACTCCAGAGTCTGATAGCGTCCGAGGAGTTCCTTCGGGAGCGCGATACTGTCCAGGGTTCCGCGGTCTACCCGACACCCGTTTATCGGGAAAATATTCCCGCCCGTGGCGACGACCGGTGCTTCGCTGTCCAGGAAGGGGGCGGTAAGCCGCAAGAGCGAGTCACGTTCGAGCAGCGAATCCGAGTCAATTGCCGCGAAATAGTCCTTTCGTGCCGCATTGATACCGGCGTTGAGCGAATCCGCCTTTCCGCCATTGTGCTTGTCGATCACGAGTAACTCGGGCATCTGCGGGTTTCGGTAGATTCCACGGATTGGTTGGGTTCCCAGGTATCCGTGCACAAAGACATCCGTGCGCTCCAGCTCAAAGTTCTCTATGAGCGTCGCGAGCGTATTGTCCGGCGACCCGTCGTTCACGACGATGACCTCGTAGTCCGGGTATCTGAGATTCATCAGCGAGTTGACGTTCTCGACGATAGTCGCCTCTTTGCGATAGGCCGGCACAACGATACTGATGGACGGGAGCATCCCGGGCCTGAAGAGCATGGAGAGCGATTTCAGGCCAAGGTTTGCCTGCTGCTTGACCACGGCGAATGCCGCGGCGCTCAACAACCCCAGATAGATCATGTTGAGGGTGAATGCGTATCCCCCGAAGAAGAGCTCAAAACCGTTGACGTAGTCGAACACCCAGCTGAGTGCCGGCACGATCTCGCTTCCGATCCATCGATATGCGACAAACGCGATCGGGGGCGCCAACACAACTGCGATGATCATGGTCAGTATGAGAATCGGTCGCGTGGCCTCGCCGACCCGTTCGCCCTGTTTCTGCTCCACTATCCGCGGCCTGATACGGAGGCGTTTGAGAACGCTCTCCTTCGCGTAGAGCGCAAACTCCTCGGTGAGTTCCGCTCGATCTCTGATGGTTGCCGAGAGAAGCTCTGCGAGCGTGCTTTCCGCCCGAGGATCCTCATTCCTGTTGAGGAACGAGATGACACCGCTTGCTCTGCCACTCGCCACAAGCCGTGTCACGACGGTCTGGACGCGCTCGTCGCCGGTCCTGAGAACTCTCTCGATCAGATATTCCGCTCTTTGCGCAACAACTTCCAGGAGCGCGTCGACAACCATCTCGTCTTCTTCGGACTCGATCCGATCCAACAGCCTGTCGTAGAATCTCGGGATATCGTGGACGAGCGTTGAGAGGCCGACAATCGCGCTCTTTCTCGTGTCCGGGTTGCTCACGTACTCGAACAGTGTGGAGACTGAATTCTCGCTGCGAAGGTCACCCAGGGCTTCGAGTGCCAGATTGACAACCATGAAATCGTCGTGGGCCAGCAGGGAGAGGATGTCTGTGGAGTGCCGGTATGTGGTCAGGAGACGCCGTACGGCGAGTCGCCGTGTGTCAACATCCTCAGAATCCAGGAGTTGTTCCAGATATTCCTTCCCGCGCTGCTCTGTCATGATGGCTGCCATTTCAATAACGAGACGCTGAATCTCCGGTTCCCGCCGATGTCGAAGAATGTCGAAGTAGAAGGTGAACTCATCCCCGAATGATCGAAGGCAACCCAGGACACGTGTCTGGTAGTCGATATCCGAGCCGGCCAGGCTGTCCACCACAGTCGGAATGACGGCCGGATCTCCAAGACGGGCCAACGAATGTATGAGGTGCAATTTTACTGAGGTATTCCGTTCCTTCTCCAGCGCAAGAACCAGTGGCCGAACTGCCTGATGCGGCGTCGCGTAGCCGAGCCAGATCGCGGCCCGTTTTCTCGGATAGGTGCGTCTGCTTGCAAGTTGTTTGAGAAGGCGAGGAAACTGATGTGCGCGGACGATTGCGAGCCGGGTCTTCTCCACCTGCTCGTCCGGCAGTTGAACGCTGTCGGAGAGCTCCATGAACTCCTGAAGGAACTCATCGGAGTTTCTGTGGACAATCCGAGCAAGTTCCTCAACGGAAGCTGATCCAAAAGCGACTCGCATGAACTTCCGAATCCACGCACGCCTCCTTTCTTTGCGCCGCCTGTTCAGGCGGACAACGATGACTGCGATCAGAATGACTCCGTCAAGGATACCAATCGTGACCAGGAGCCAACCGGCGAGGCCTAGCTCGGACATCAGCCTTGGCCCCGGGTGAGGTTGCGGAGCAGACCGATGAGTTCCACCAGGGAGAACGGCTTCGCAAGGAAGTGGACAATACCCAGCATTGACGCCTTCTCCATGGTTTCGTCGGTCTTGCGATGGGAGACGAGTATGAACGGGATTTGACTGAGCGATGCGTCGTGACGAAGTTCCTCACGGAGCGCGAATCCGTTCTGTTTCGGCAGCATGACCGCGGCCACGATCGCATCCGGGACGATCTGATT
>DAOWMR010000070.1 GCA_030642995.1 Spirochaetales bacterium | reverse complement strand
GGGTGTTCTGGGAGCCGACTCGCGTTCGCTGCTCATTGACCCGGTGACCTATGAGATCAAGAATCTTCAGGGAGGAGACTCCGAAGAGGGCAAGCTGGATCGCCGCGAGGATTTCAGTCCACTGGCCGTGTTTGAGCCCTTTGCGGAGACCGACGAACTCGGCACGGCGGTGATCTCGTTCACGTTGCCCGACACGCTCACGACCTATCGTACAACTGCGGTCGTCGTGGATGAGAATCGATTTGGAATTGCCGAGCAGGAGCTCCTCGTCCAGAATCCCGTGAACGTTCGGACTGCCCTGCCGCGCGTCCTCAGGCTGCGCGATACCAGCCGGTGTGGCGTGATCGTGAGCAATATCGGCAGCGAGCCGATTGACATCTCGGTCTCGCTGGACGTGACCGGTCTCGTGATAGAGGGCTCATCATCCCGCAGTGTGACCGTGGGCGGCAATGAGTCGCTGGAGGTGCCGTTCACGATCGTGGCTACCGAAAAGGGGAGCGCCGAGCTTGTCTTCACGGTCCGCAGTGACGTTCTGTCGGAACAGCTCGTGGCACAGCTGGAGGTGGTCCAGCCGAGGATTGTGGAGGCGTTCACCGTAACGGGACGCACCGACAGGGATCCAAACGATCTGGGCCGCGCAGCCGGCGCATCGCCGGCGCCCGATCAACCCGCCGACGCGGTAAAGACCGGAACTGCCGACAGCGCGACCGCCTCCCAGGTTCCCGCCGCAGCCGAGGAGGGCGTGATCATTCCGGCAACTCGTTTGCCGGGCTTCGGCGCCCTGGAGATCTCGCTGAACTCAACACGGCTTGCCCAGGTGGACGAAGCGATTCGCTACCTTGCCGAGTACCCTTTTGAGTATCTGGACAACCAACTCACCCGCGTGCTTCCCCAGATTGTATTCGGGGAAACGCTCCAGGAACTCGGAAGCGGCGCGGTTGCGTACCAGGACGGGCGGATTGAGAACTTCTTCTCAGATCTGGTGGCAAATCAGAATGAGGACGGGGGTTTCTCCTACAACCCACGCTATTACGCACACAGCTCGCCATACGTGTCGGTGAAGGTGGCTCACTACTTCGCTCTCGCGCTTGAGAACGGCTTTGAGATTGAGCGGACAATTGATGCCCCTGCGCTCAATCGATATCTGACCGCCATTCAATCGGACCAGTTTGTCGGCGATTACGTGAAGCTCTACGGGCTCTACGTCCAGTCGCTGCTCGGTACCAATGTCATTTCACAGCTCGACTCGTTCCGTGACCTCGGAGATGAAATCGGTCTGTCCGGCTACGGATTTCTCGGTCTTGCCTATTCACGGCTCGGTGCACGCGAGAGGGCTGAAGAGATGCTCACCCGGATCCGGCAGTTCATACGAATTGGCACGCGCGGGCTGGACATCACCGAGCCGTACGAGTCCCGATTCTACTTCGACAGCCAGGTCAGCCAACTTGCCCTTACCCAGCTGCTCTATCTGGAACTCAAGCCTTCGGACGAGATGAATGAGCGTCTCGCACACACGCTGCAACTCCGCCAGCGCTTCGGTCACTGGGTGAATACGGCCGACACTGCGTGGGCGGTCATTGCCTACGGCGGGCTGATCGCGGCGGAGTCGGGTGTCGGAACAGACATGGACGTGACCGTGTCGCTTGACGGCACGTCGATACTGCAGACTGAGTTCTCCGGGATCGCCGCTCTGCCCATTGTCCAGGAGTTCCCGTTTGATGAAACACCGCTCTCCGCGTTCAACCAGAACGCCCTGCTCCCGTTGCTGATTCGCAAGGAGGGCCGGGGAATTGCCTACTACAGTGCGACGATGCGTTACGCACTGCCGGCTGAGGTTGTGCTTCCACGGGACGAAGGCATCGGCGTGTTTGCCCGGATTGAAGACTTGAACGGCGTGCCGGTTGAGGGGACTACGCTCGAGCTCGGCAAGACCTATCGTTATCGAGTCTCGGTGAGCACCTCTCGTAACCGTCAGATGGTAGCGCTTCGGGTTCCGGTTCCGTCCGGTGTGGACATCCTCGATGCTTCGTTCGTGACAACCGGTCGCTACGGTGAGACGGGCGGGGTCAATCAACGATCCTGGACCCGCGAGACCGTGTACGGAGAAACACAGGAGTACGTAGCCGAGGGCACGGTCCGGTTCTCGCCGTTCGGAATTGATTGGAACTTCTATCGTCCTGTCCAGCAGATCATGGACAATGAAGTTCGATATTTCTTTGACGAGTTCTACCCGGGCCATCAGGAGGTGACGTTCCTCTTCCGCACGACGACGCCGGGGGTGTACCCAACGCCCCCCGCATCGGCGCTCTGCATGTACGAAGAGGAGGTGTTTGGACGAACGGCCGGCGCGCTCTTTGTCATAGAGGAGTAGCGCTCTTGGAGCGCCATCGTATAGCGCGGCTCTTTCACGTCGCTTTTCTGCCAACGCCGATCCTCGTTGTTGCCGTGTGGGCCGTTCTTGCCGTCTCACCGGATCCTGCACTGGATCGATTTCAGAGCCGGCCATACAGCCTCACCATCACTGATCGCACCGGGACTCCTCTCCAGACGCTCCCGCTTGCCGATGGACTGTGGCGCGAGTATGCGGCCCTGGGCGCACTGCCGTCGCGTCTCGTGTCCATCTTTCGGGAGGCCGAAGACGAACGGTTCTACGCCCATCCCGGCGTTGATCCGCTGAGTCTGTTCCGAGCTTTCGTCCAGAACACCCGGGCTGGAGAGATCGTCTCAGGTGGCTCCACGATTACCATGCAGCTTGCGCGCCTGGTCAAGCCCCATTCAGGCGGCCTTGGAGGAAAGCTCTCAGAGGCGCTCTATGCGGTCCGGCTCGAGTCGAAACTCTCGAAGGGCGAGATCCTTGAGCTGTGGCTGAACAGCCTCCCGTTCGGTTCCCAGATTGAAGGTGTGGCGAGCGCCGCTCGGAAGATCTTCGGCGTGCGGATTGCCGAGCTCTCCACCGAGCAGATCCTCCTGCTTGCGGTGATCCCCCGGCGCCCGGCCCGGTACGATCCTCGGAACAATCCGGACCGTGCCGCCGAGGCTGCTTTGCGGCTAGCCTCCCGAATTGGGGTTGAGATCGGCGAGGCGGCGGTGAGCATGGTTGCGAAGGCCGCCGTATCAAGCCCCGGCGCTACCACGACCGGCCCCGGCCCATCGTTGGAGGCGCCGCACTTTGTCCGGTACGTGGCGGCGCAGCTCTCGGACGAACGTTTCGCACGGGGTGTTCCGGTTCACACGACTCTGGATCTGGATGTTCAGCGAGCGCTGGAGGCCGCCATACGGGCGCGCATCGCGTCGGCAGATCGTTTCAGGATCGGGAACGGCGCCGGGATCGTGATTGACAACCAGACCGGAGAAATCCTGGCGTACGTAGGCTCGGCAGACTTCTTTGATGCGGAGCAGTCGGGTCAGATTGACGGTGTGCGGATAGCGCGCCAACCGGGAAGTACGCTCAAGCCGTTCCTCTATGCGCTGGCGCTGGAGAATGGGTTTTCCGCGGCCACCATCCTCCCCGACATCCCTACCGAGTTTGGAGGTCGGGAGATATACGTTCCGGAGAACTTCAATCGACGTTTCAACGGGCCGGTGCGATTGCGAACCGCATTGGCAAGCTCGCTCAATGTACCGGCCGTCTACACTATTGAACGGATCGGCGTAGCGAATTTCGCCAACTACCTGCTGGAACTCGGATTTGCCTCTCTCGAGGATCAGATGAACTCGGTGGGCACCGGGCTCGCACTTGGGAATGCCGAGGTGACTCTCGTGGAACTTGCGAGGGCGTTCACCGTCTTTGTCCGCGACGGATCGCTGCCCGAGCTGCGTTGGGATCTCCAGCCGGCCGGTGACGACCCGGGATCCCGCCGGGTCATGTCCCAGTCGACGGCGGGCATCATCCGGAGTATACTCTCCGACAAAATGGCCCGGGTCCCCGGATTTGGAACCCGGAGTGTGCTGGACACGAACTTTGAGGCAATGTTCAAGACCGGAACCTCCAGCCAGTTCAACAATATCTGGGCCCTCGGTTCCACCGGCCGGATGACAGCTGCTATCTGGATGGGCAACTTTGGTGGAGAAACGGTGATTGGCGCGCCAGGCTCATCTCTGCCGGCTGCGGCCGTGATTGAGGTGCTGGGACTGTTCGCCGATCCGGGGAGTAAACTGCCCGACCCGCAAGGAGTTCAGGAGATCGACATCTGCGCCACCAGCGGGCTTCGCGCAACGGAACATTGCCCCGCCGTCCTCCCGGAGATCTTCGCCGTCGGGGAGGAACCGGAGTGGTGTAACTGGCATACGGGCCTGTCGGACGCGGTGCGGTTTCCTCCGGAGTATCAGAGCTGGGCCCACGAGCGGGACTACCTGATTCAGGCTGGAAGCTCGGCGCCCGCCTCCGGACTCAGGACATCCTCGGAGCCCAGAATCGTCAGGCCTGCCGACGGCGCGGTTTTCTACAACGATCCGACCATAGCGACGGAGAGCCAGGCTGTTCGTGTTGAGGTCATCTCCGGGGTGAATCCCGTGCAGCTCTACGTTGACGGGGCGTTCCTGGCCGAGGGAGACTCGCCCCTATTGATCCTGTTACCAATCCGCCCGGGGACAATCAGTCTGACGGCGACTGCGGGCGGGCGGATCGATGGCGAAGCAATCGCCCGCAGTACCATCACCGTCAGATGATGAGTGCACTTGCACCGCACCCCCCTGATCGGTACTCTTGTCGATCGTGAGAAGATTACACGGGATAACTGCATATATAACCGGGGGATCAAGCGGAATCGGGTACGCGATCGCCGCCGAGTTGATACGGGCCGGCGCACGGGTTGCGTTGCTCGCCCGAAGTGAAGAGCGGTTGGTGGAAGCGGAGAAGAGGCTCGTTGCGACCGGCGGGCAGGTGGCGGTCACCCATCTCTCGCTGGACGTCAGCGATCGGGAAGCGGCCGAGCGAGCGTTGCCGGGGCTCGTGGATCAATTTGGCGGTCCGGACCTGCTCGTCAATTGCCACGGCGTGACCGGTGTCTACTACTTCTCCGATACATCCCACGATGATCTCATGCGGCTGCTCAGCATCAACATCGGGGGCGTGTGGAACACGATCCAGCTCCTCCTTCCGGAACTGGAAAAGCGACACGCCACAATCGTCAACGTGGCTTCGGTAGCGGGTTTCGTCGGCGTGCTGGGATACTCTGCGTACAGCGCCTCCAAGTTCGGGCTCATCGGGCTGTCCGAAGTGCTGCGCAATGAGCTCAAGCCCCGCGGTATCCGGGTGTGTGTGCTCTGCCCGCCTGATACCGATACGCCGATGTTTCGCGCGGAGAATGTGACCAAGCCGTTTGAGACGAAGATCATGTCTGAGACCTTGCCGGTAAAGAGCGCAGAGTACGTAGCCCGAGCATTTCTTCGCGGGCTCAAGGGCCGGAAGTTTCTGATTGTTCCGGGGTTCATGGGTCGATTAACTTTGTTTGTGAAGGGGGTGGCGCCGAGACTACTCTTTGGAATCGTCGATAACGACCTGCGAAAAGCGCAGAAGAAAATGGCCCGAACATCGGGTCAGGGAGAATCACGCGTATGAGTGAAACTACATCGCCGCCGACGGTCCTGCGAAAGTGCTTCGAATGGGAAGACGCAGCGCGGGCCCGTGAGAGCGGATTGTATCCGTTCTTTCGTCCCATAACGGAGGCTCGAGGAAGTAAGGTGATCGTTGAGGGGAGGGAGCTCATCATGGCGGGCTCCAACAACTACCTCGGCCTTGCCACGACCCGCGAATGAAGGAACGAGCAATAGCAGCACTCGAGCATTACGGCACGAGTTGTTCCGGTTCTCGATTCATGAACGGGACTCTCGCACTGCACGAGGAACTGGAGGTTCGTCTGGCGGCTTTTGTCGGGAAGGAAGCGGCGCTCTGCTTCACGACAGGCTACCAGACCAACCTCGGTGCTATTTCGGCCCTGATCGGCAAGGGTGACCACGTCATCTCCGACAGGTTCAACCACGCATCGATCATGGACGGCATCTTCATGACGATCGGACTGAACCGATCGGTGAATGTGCACCGGTACAAGCACAACAACCTGGAGGATCTGGAGCGCGTGCTCTCAAGGATACCGCTGGACGCGGCCAAGCTGATTGTCACCGACGGCGTGTTCTCCATGGAAGGTGACATCGTGAATCTCCCGGGTGTCCGGAAGCTTGCCGACACGTACAACGCAGCCGTCTACCTTGATGAGGCCCATGCCATTGGTGTGATCGGCGCAACCGGCAGGGGGACGATGGAGCACCACGGAGACATGACGCTTGCAGACGTTGTCATGTGCACGTTCAGCAAGAGCTTCGGATCAATCGGTGGTTTCATCGCCGGAGATAATATCGTGGTTGACTACATCAAACACTTTGCGCGGCCCCTGATCTTCTCGGCGAGTATGCCGCCGGCCAACCTTGGTGCGGTGATGGCGGCGCTGGATATCCTTGAGGCCGAGCCCGAGCGGGTCGCCAGGCTGCACGAGATAGCTGAGAAGATGATCAAGGGCTTCGCCGATCTCGGTTTCAACGTCGGTACGGCCGAAACGCCGATAGTTCCGCTGATCATTGGCGATAACGAGAAGACATTCCTGTTCTGGAAGGCGCTGTTTGAACGTGGCGTGTACGTCAACCCGGTTGTCAGTCCCGCGGTTCCGCCAAATCGCTCACTGATTCGAACGAGCTATATGGCAATTCACGAGGACGACGAACTGGACACCATCCTCGAGATATCCGGCGAGGAAGGTCGCAAGCTGGGAATCATCGCGTAGCTCTGCGTTCCCACATTGACGTGTCCAACTCGTACTCATTGATCTTGTTCAGCAGGGTCCGGCGAGTAATTCCCAGTTCGTCGGCCGCATTCTGCCGGTGCCCCTCGTGACGATGGAGCGCCTCTACGACGGCCACCCGCTCCATCTCGCTGAGCGTGCCGACTCGCGGCTTGCGTCCTGTCGGTTCACCGATCGGGAAGTCGCGGGGCTGAAGTTCCGTTCCGTCGGCCAGGATCATTGCCCGCTCAATCAGATTTTCGAGTTCTCGAACATTGCTGGGGAAGCGGTAGCTCCGCAGTCGAGCGATCGATTCCGGGGAGATACCGCTCACCTCACTCCCCGTTCTCTCCCGGTATCGCCGGACAAAATGCGCGGCGAGCTGGGCAATGTCTTCCGGGCGTTCCCGAAGTGGCGGAACATGGAGCTGGATGACGTTCAACCGATAGTAGAGGTCTTCTCGAAATGCACCCTCGTTGACCTGTGCCTGCAGATCCCGATTGGTGGCCGCGACGATTCGGGCATCAATGGGGATTGAGCCGGTGCCGCCCAGGCGTTGGAGCCTGCGATCCTGGATCACCCGCAGAAGTTTCACCTGAAGATGGAGCGGCATCTCCCCGATCTCGTCCAGGAACAAAGTTCCGCCGGCCGAAAGCTCGAACCGACCCTGCTTGCGACCGTCTGCGCCGGTAAACGCTCCCCGTTCGTAGCCGAATAGTTCGCTCTCCAAAAGCTGATCCGGAATCCCGCCCAAATTGATTGGCACAAACGGTCCGTCCGATCTCATGGATTGGCTGTGCACGTAGCGCGCGATGACTTCCTTCCCGGTTCCCGTCTCGCCGGTGACGAGAACGGTTGAATCGGTTGGTGCAACCCGTAGCGCCAGTTTATAGACCCCCTGCATCAGGGGATTGCTGCTCTCCCAGAGTTCGATACCCTGCGCCGATGCCTGGATCTGTCGCCTGATCACCTGTTCGTCGCCCGCCCGGCGGATTCGGAGCAGGAGTTCGTCCGGGTCAAACGGTTTCACGAGGTAGTCAACGGCTCCGAGCTTCATTGCGCCCACGGCATCCTGGACGTCGCCGTACGCAGAGACCATGATTGTGGGGACGGTCGGCCCCTCCTCCTTCATCCACGTCAGGAGCTCAATTCCATCCATGCCCGGCATTCGAATATCCAGGACCAGAACGTCAAAGTGCTCTTCTGTCAGCAGCTTCTGAGCGGCCAGGCCGTTGGACGCTGTTTGGGCATCCATGTTCTCGGTTCCGCAGAGCTCGGCGACGGAACTACGGATATTGGGCTCGTCATCAACGATCAATACTCTCATTTCTTTTTCCTTTCAGCCTGATAGTCATTTCGGTTCCACCACCGTTCCGGTCGTGGACGGCAATTGTGCCGCCGACCTCTTCCACAAAACGGCGAGTCACGGCAAGACCGACACCGGACCCGTGTGTTTTCGTGGTGTAGAAGGGGTCGAATATCCGCTCCCGGTCTTCCCCGCTGATTCCGGAGCCCCGGTCCGCCACCACGATCTGAATTTCCGTGCCTTGCCGTAACGTTCTATGTTCTGAGATTCGGATCTCAACGACATCTTCCGGTGATCCGGCATCGGCGCCATTCTGCAGGAGATTCGTGAGTATCGATCTGAATCTTTGCGGATCCATCTTGATTTCTACAGGCTGCTCGGGCGCGGACACGGTCACTTCAAACGGGAGCCGCTCGGCCAGCTCAATCGCGACAACGTATGGATCCAGCGAGATGGGATTGCCGGCGCCGCTCTTGAGGAACTCGCGAACCTGATCGGTGAGATTGCGGATTCTCGCGAGTTCCTCGTCCAGCACGGAGAGTCGGTCATGGTGCCGGCTCGGGATGGTGCGCCGCAGGAGCGCCGTCTGCATCTGAGCGGCCGTCAGCGGGTTTCGAATTTCGTGAGCCAGGGTTCGGGCAGCTTCGCCGAGTCGTGCAAGCCGCCGTTGATCGGCCTGGGCTTTCTGCGCCCGTTGCAGTCGACCGAAGAGAAGCGTGACGAGTATCAGAACAACTGCGGTCAGTGCCCCGCTTCCGATGAGTGCCGCATTTTCCAGTTGGTGGCGGCGCACGCTCACCGAGAGATCATAGTCCAGCAGGACGAACCGGTCGGACTCTCGCTCGCCCGGCGCCGGCGCTGTTCCCGCGGCTATGGATGCCCGGTGCTGTCCGCGAACACCGGCCGCCGGCATCCGGCTCCCAATTGGACGGAGGAGCCGCAACTGTCCGTTGCTACGTTGGATTTCGTCGGCCAATTCAGGAAGGTGGATGAGTTCCGGCGCAGATCCCTCGCGGTAAAGAGGGTCGCCGTTCCAGTCGTACACGCCAAAACCAATCACGTCTGCGGGAAGTTCCTCAATCCGGCCCGTTTCAACGTACTGCTCCACGAGCAACGACGCATGCTGCGCTGCTGCGTACTCGGCTTCCAGTTGATCGTACTGACCCTTGCGAAGTATGAGCAGAATCGCTGCCGCCACCAACAGGGAGCCCGCAATGATGATCCCAATACGTAATAGGTTCTGAATTCGGGCTGTGGAATTCATCGGTTTCGTCCTACCGCACATAGTCATGCGAAAACCGTGCCATCCGGCCGGGGCGCCGGACAGGAATACTATGAGAAGATAGCGCATGGAGGGGGTGTTGTGGGAAGAAAGTTCCCATCATCAAATGATGATTCCTTTGTGTCACTCCCACCCGCGTGATATGTTGTATTCGGTGAAAGCATGGAGGTGCTTCTATGAAACGCATTCTGATTGTATGTCTGATCCTGCTTCTGCCGGCAGCTGTGTTCGCCGAGGTGCAGATTGGCGGAACCGCGCTGTACAACTTCCCGTATTTTGCAGATGCGGGCCCGAGTGAGATCGATCTATCGGATTTCACTTTTGGCGCGGATGCTCGAATTCGGCTGTTCATCTTTCAGGCGAGTGCCCTTGGGCTGTTCACGCCGGGCTATACCGATGAGCTGGACAACGAGGTTGCCGGCAACATCGATCTGATCGTGGATGGTGGCCT
>DAOWMR010000028.1 GCA_030642995.1 Spirochaetales bacterium | reverse complement strand
GACCGGCAGGGACGAAGAGATCGTGGCGCACTTCGTCAAGTTCGGGGGGATCATCGAAAAGAGCACCGTGACGGTGGATGAGAACCAACGAATTCGGGTGCTGCACGGCCCGCTTGAGGGGCTCGAGGGGATGATCGTGAAGGTCGACAAGCGCAAGCAACGGGCAAAGGTCCGGTTGGACCTCTACAACGAAAGCTTTCTCGTCGATTTCGGATTTGAGCTGTTGGCGCCGGACACTCACGGCCGGAAGGTGGTTGACGCAAACTCATGAAGCAGCGTGCAAATAGTATCTACATCATCGGCGCGGGATTTGCCGGCGCTTCGATCGCCGCGGAGATCCGCCGGAAAGGTATCCTGGGCGAGGTGGTGGCCTTTCTCGATGACGATTCGGAAAAGATCGGAACGAGGATCGACGGTACCCCGGTCCTCGGCCCGATAGACGACGTGGTTGACCTTCTCCAGCGTACTCCGGCAAACGAGGCGCTCATTGCAATGCCCGGCGTCGCCCGGGATCGCCTGAAGCAGATCTACCTTCTGCTCGTTCGGGCCGGATTCGTAAAGATCCGAATTGTCCCTACCGTCGCTCAGATCGTTGACGGTGAGGCCCACCTGATCCAGGCGAGGAACATTGACCCGGAAGATCTTCTCGCACGCGATCCGGTTCACATGAATCTTAAATCGAGCCTCTCCTATCTCCGCGGCAAGCGCGTGCTCATCACCGGCGCCGGAGGCAGCATCGGCAGCGAACTTGCCCGTCAGCTTCTCTCCGGAGGCGCCGAGCGCCTCTATCTGTTCGGGCACGGAGAGAACAGTATCTATGACGTGGATCGGGAACTCAGGATTCTGCAGGAGGAAGGCGTCGGGGAACGGGCAACAATTGTTCCGGTCATCGGTGAACTGCAGGACAGAGACTACATGCACTTCCTCATCAAGCGACTACGGGCGGATGTTGTCTTCCACACCGCCGCTCACAAGCACGTTCCAATGATGGAGGCCAACCCTGTTGAGGCGGTCAAGAACAATGTTTTCGGAACCGACAACCTGATCTCGGCGTGTCGTGAATCCGAGGTCGAACGGTTCGTCATGATCAGCACCGACAAGGTGGTGGAGCCGGTCTGCGCCTACGGGGCATCGAAGCGAATTGCCGAAGCCCTCGTTCTCGCTCAACCCACCGACACTCAGGCGTTCATCGTCGTGCGGTTCGGTAACGTCCTCGGATCGCGCGGCAGTATCATTCCACTGTTCCGAAAGCAGATTCTCAAGGGTGGCCCGGTGACCCTGACTCACCCCGACACGAGCAGATACTTCATGACGATTCCCGAGGCCTCGTCACTCGTGCTCCAGGCCGGTGGTGTCGGAGAGGCCGGTCGACTCTACCTCCTGGACATGGGAGAACCGCTGAAGATCCGTGACCTTGCCGAACAGATGATCCGATTCTACGGATTTGAACCCGAGACCGACATCTATTTTGAGTTCATTGGAATGCGGCCGGGCGAGAAGGTCACTGAAGAGCTCTACGACCCGGCCGAACGCCCGGAACCCACCGACCTTCCACGGATAAACCGCGCCGAAGGGTACCAGGGCCTGGTGGCACAGGTGGACGAGATTGTCGACTCTCTGCGAGACTTCTGCTTCCGGAACCCGGAACACGATGAGAATTTCAGAAACCGTCGTGGGCTCCGCAAGATGCTTGCCCACTATGTGCCGACACTGGAGATCCGTGAGGATGAACCGGAGTACTGAGCGCCCCGAGCGGGGCTCATCCGAAGCCAATCACTCCATTCCATTCGCCCGCGCGGCGATTGACGAACGCGAGGAGGCTGCCGTTCTCCGTGTGCTGCGCAGCGGGTGGCTCACCACGGCGTCGGAATGCAAGGCGTTCGAACGTGAGTTCTCTGCCGCCGTGGGCGCCCGACACGCAATCGCCGTCAACTCCGGAACAGCCGGTCTTCATCTGGCTCTGGAAGCGGTCGGCGTTTCGCGCGGCGACCGGGTCGTAACCACGCCCTACACCTTCACCGCATCAGCCGAGGTCATTCGGTACCTCGATGCAGACCCGCTGTTCGTTGATGTACGGGAAGACGATCTGAATCTGGATCCCGACGAGCTCGCCGGGGCGCTCCACGATAATCCGGACGTTACAGCAGTAATCCCGGTTCATATCGGCGGGCATTCGTGCCGGATGGATGAGATCATGCAGCACTGTGCGGGGGCCGGAGTCCGGGTCGTGGAAGATGCGGCCCATGCCTTTCCCGGGACTTTCGCGGGTCAACCGCTCGGAACCATCGGCGAGGTGGGCGTGTACAGCTTCTATGCTACCAAGACCCTCACCACCGGGGAGGGCGGCATGATCGTGACCGACGACGATGCTCTTGCCCGCCGTATGACGGTGATGAGGCTCCATGGAATTGACCGCGAGGTCTGGGATCGATACACATCATCACGACCGAACTGGGAGTACCAGGTTGTGGAGGCGGGCTATAAGTACAACATGCCCGATATCCTCGCGGCCATCGGCCGGGTTCAGCTCGAGAAATCCACACGGCTTACACACAGACGCCGGGAGATCGCTCACACCTACCTTTCGGGGCTTCTCGAACGAGACTACCTGCGGCTCCCAATTGACTCCGGTGAGAGTAGCTGGCATCTGTTCATCATCCGTATTGATCCCGACCGCCTGACAATCGATCGCAACGAGTTCATCCGGAGACTCGCCGAGCGCGGCATTGGTACGTCCGTACACTACATCCCGCTTCACGTGATGCCGTACTACAGGGACCGCTACGGCTTGCGGGCCGAGGACTTTCCGGTATCATTGAGAGCATACCAGACGGCAATCAGCCTGCCGATCTATCCAGGCCTTCACGAAGAGTCGGTCCGGCGAGTCATTCGTGAGGTCATCCGGATCGGCGATGATGCATTGAGGCGCTGAGTAAGATGGCCAAGACAATCAGACAGGCGCTTCGAGGCAGGGGTGACTTTGTCAGCGACATCTACATCAAAGGTATGCTCTACGCCACCACCGTCAGATCGCCGTATCCCCATGCCAGACTACTTTCGGTAGACACTTCCGATATACCCGCAGACGTGATGGTTCTCACCGCCGCCGACATCCCCGGCCGGAACGAGATGTGCATCGGCGGAGAGTGTATGCCCATCCTCGTTGCCGAAGTGTGCCGATATGCGGGTGAACCGGTCGCCTTGATCGCGGGCCCTTCCCAGATGGACGTGGTTGCTGCAAGCCGTCGCCTGTCGGTGGAGTATGATGAATTGTCGCCGTCGCTGCAGTTTCCGCCGGCCGACGAGTCGCAAATAGCCCGATCCGTAACCGGACACCGGGGGGATGCAAATGCGGGCCTCGCAGGCAGCGACCAGGTCGTCCAGGGAACCTACCGAACGGGAATACAGGAGCACATGTACAATGAACCGCAGGGGGCCGTCGCCGACCTCCGGCCCGACGGTTCGGTCGTCGTTCAATGTGCGACACAGTGGCCATACCACGTCCGTCGGACTGTGGCGGACAATCTCTCCATCAAGCCGGAGGCATGCATCATTGCCGCAACGGACACCGGAGTGGATCTGGACGGCAAGCTCTGGTATCCCTCTCTCGTCGCCACACATGCTGCACTTCTGGCGCAGAAAACCGGCCTGCCGGTCAAGCTGGTCTACTCCAACCTGGAGGATTTCCAGTTCACCACAAAACGTGCCCCGTTCGTCGTGACCCATCTCACCGGCATAGATGAGGCGGGAGCCGTGTGCTCGGCGAAGGTTGAGATCTCGTACAACTGCGGCGCCTACCCGCTTTTCACCAATGAGATGGTCGATCGACTTGCGGCAACGGCGCTCGGTCTCTATGACTGCGATGATCTGTCGGTTTCCATTCGCGTGGTCCGGACGAATCTCCCGCCGCTCAACGTCATGAGTGGTTTTGGTACGGCCGCAACCCACTTTGCCGCCGAGACTCACGCTGCCCGCATTGTTGAGATCACCGGCGCCGATCCGGTGCAGTGGCGAGTAAAGCAACTCGGCTCCGTCCAAACTGGAGCGTTCAAGGCACAGACCACGGCGATAACGAGCGCGATTGCCTCGGCGGTAGACCAAAGCGACTTCTCCCGGAAAGCGGCTGCCTACGAGCTCCAGAAGAAGCGCCGCAACGATGGCCCACTACAAAACATGGCTACCCACGGAATCGGTCTCGCAGTTGCTGCCGAGGGCAACGGATTTGCCGGCTCCAATGAATCCAGTTACGCTTCAGGCATCGCGGTGGAGCTCGAAACCGACGGTACTGCGGTTCTGCGTACCTCAACCGTACCACGGAGCGACACGTTGCGGAGTTACTGGATGTCACTGGTATCCGAGGGGCTGGGCCTTGAACGGAGTGCCGTTCGCCTGGAAGCCGGCCGCACCGGTGAAGCTCCTGATTCCGGCCCGTCCACGCTGTCTCGATCCATTGCGATCTCAGGTCGCCTCATCGTCGGAGCCTGCGCCACCATCCAACGCCGCCGATTTCGGAGCCCGTTGCCCATAGAGGTCCGCAGGAGCTACCGAGTACCCCGGAACGCTTCCTGGGACACGACAACGCTGACCGGCCAACCGTTCCCGCATTATTCTCTGGGAGCAGCCGTCGTTGAGGTCTCGGTGGATCCGGTAACCTTTGAGTCCCGGGTGAAGGATATCTGGCTTTCGGTAGACGCCGGGCATGTTATTGACGAAGACCAGGCGCGCCGATCACTGGAGATGGGGGTGTACCAGGCGCTCGAATGGACGACCCACGAGATTGTGCGGTTCCAGCGGGGAGCAATTGACACTCGCAGCTACCTCTCCTATCGCAACACCAACAGTTCATCACTGCCCGGCGTCCACATATCGTTCCTGCCATCAACGACCCGCGAACCGCGGGGAGTCGGTTCTCTGCCGTACAACTGCGTGCCGGCAGCTCTTGCGGCGGCCGTCAGCCAGGCGACAGGCCGGTACATGGATCAGATCCCGACCAATCCCGAGCTGATTCACGGGTACCTGGAGCAAAAATGACCATCCACTTTACCTTGAACGGCGAGCCAACGGAGATGGACGTGCAGGCATCGGATCTCCTCGTGGATCTGCTCCGGCTCAAGCTCGGGCTCCGCGGAGCACGACCTGGGTGTCTCCTGGGCCAATGCGGCTCATGCACAGTACTCTTCAACGGTTCTCTTGCCCCATCCTGCCTCATCCCTGCGTTCAAGGTGTACGGTTCAGACGTCGTCACCATTGAAGGTCTGATGCAGACCCGCGAGTATCAGGACATAGAACGGGGATTCGCACGGGCCGAGGCCCAGCCTTGCCGATTCTGCGCAGCCGGCAAGTTCCTGTCCATCCATGCTCTGTTGTCGTCAAGTCCGAATCCAACCAAACAGGCAATTCAGGACACCCTTGCCGGCGCGTGGTGCAGGTGTACAACCCACCAGAGACTGATCCAGGCGATTGAGTACGCAGCGGAGAACCGCGAGCGGAGGCTTCGCCGTGGAAGATAGGAACCCCACCGTCTACTTCCCGGACACGCTAAGCGAGTTGCTTCAGCTCTACCGTCGGACACCCTCGGCTCTACTGTACGCAGGGGGAACCTACATTCTCAGTCACCGGCCCGGTCGGTTCCTGGAATTGCCGTCCACCGTGCTGTCAATTCAGGATGTTCAGGATCTGCGCCGCGTATCACGATCCGAGCGCACGATCGAACTCGGCGCCGGTATGACAATTGCTCGTACGCTGCAACTCGGAGAACAGAACATCCCGCGGGCACTCTATGTCGCACTGAGCAGCATAGGGCCTCCTGCGGTGCGAGGTATTGCAACGATCGGCGGCAATCTGGCCATCCCGGCTCGCTTGATGACGGCCGTCCCGGTTCTCATTCTGCTCGAAGCTCGGATTGAGCTCAGACGCCAGGGTGGCGTTCGCTGGCTTCCGGTGTCCCGATTTCACCTTTCCGATGGCCGGCTCGATCTCAAGCCGGGAGAGGTCATCACGCGAGTACGCGTTCCCCTCCAACCGTGGAGCGGACAGATGTTCCGTCGGTTCGGCACCGAACTCTCGCCGGAGTCTGAACCATTGACCGTGTGTGGATTGGTACGAGTAAGCAACGGCATTGTCGAGGAGATTCGACTCAACGGCACGGCGAGCGGCCGAACCCTCCTGCGATCGCGGACCATGGAGGCTGAACTTGTTGGTCGGCGGATTCCGCTCTCTCGGAAAGAGGTTGAATCTGCCGAGGAGGCATTCGGCGAACTGCCGGCCCAACTCACGGACATTCAACGGGACAGATTCAGGCGTCTTCTCACATGGTTCCTTCTGAATATCCAGCAATTGACCACCAGAAGCGCGTAACCATTTACAGAGCGATTCGACTGAAGTATAGTGGAATAGCCTTGGGAGGGAGGCTTGCCTTCTTACGTCAACCTGCACAACCACACCGATCACAGCCTGCTCCGGAGTTCATCCCGCATTGATGACCTGGTCTCTCGGGCGGTGGATCTCCAGATGCCGGCCCTGGCCATCACCGATGAGGGGAATCTCTTTGGAGCTCTCCAGTTCTCCGAGGCGTGTCACAAGCGAAACATTCAACCGATCATCGGCGTCGACTTCTTCCTGGCCAATGAGTCGCGGCACCACAAGACAACAGCGGACAGCGGTCTGCGCGCATCCCGGCTGGTCCTCCTCGCAACAAGTGATCGGGGCTATCGGAACCTGATCAAGCTCAGTTCGGCTGGATATACCGAGGGCTTCTACTACCGGCCACGGATTGACGACGAGCTGCTGGAGCTGTATCACGAAGATCTCATCTGCCTGACCGGCTCTATCTCCGGCGACATCCCAAAACGGATCCTCATGAACCAGCGCGCGGACGCCGAACGCCGGATTGACTACTACCGCGACCTGTTCGGTCGCGATCGATTCTACTTTGAACTGAACGATCAGGGGATTCCCGATCAGCGCACGTTGAACGAAGTGCTACGGGAAATGTCGGCCGGACTGAACGTTCCGTGCGTCGCGGCCAACGAAACGTACTACCTCTACCGCGGTGACTCCAATGCCCATGACACCCTGCTCTGCATCGGCAGCAACAAGCGCAAGTCGGATGAGGGGCGATTCCGCTTCTCCACCAGTGAGTTCTACCTCAAGAACGCCGACGAGATGCAAGCCCTCTACGCCGACTATCCGGAGGCCCTCGAGAACTCACTCCGCATAGCCGACCAGTGTGCGTTTGAGATGCAATTGCCGGGGCCAATGCTGCCGGACTATGAGATCCCGCCTGAGTTCGACAGTCCGGATGCTTATCTGCGCCATATTGCGACTGAAGGCCTCCACAGACGTTACCACCCGACCACGCCGGAGATACAGTCACGGCTCACCTACGAGCTGGACACGATCATCACCATGGGATTCACCGGCTACTTTCTCATCGTCTGGGACTTCATATCGTACGCGCGATCCCACGGAATTCCGGTTGGTCCCGGTCGGGGCTCCGGAGCCGGCTCAATCGTGGCGTATTCGCTCGAGATCACCGATATTGATCCGCTCAAGTATGGCCTTCTCTTTGAACGATTTCTGAATCCGGATCGCGTCAGCATGCCGGACTTCGACATCGACTTCTGCTACGAGAGACGAGGCGAAGTAATCGATTACGTGACTGAGAAATACGGGGCGGACAGAGTCGGTCAGATCATTACTTTCGGCACCATGAAGGCTCGTGCGGTTATCCGTGACGTTGCGCGAGCCCTCGATATCCCGCTGGGCGAGACCGACGCCATTGCCAAGCTCGTACCAAAGGATCCGAAGATCACTCTGCAAAAGGCGCTGGAACAGGTTCCCGAGCTCGCCGAAGTTGCACGCCGAGGGGAGATCTACGCCGATCTCATGGACACCAGTTTGAAGCTGGAGGGCCTCCATCGCCACGCGTCCACTCACCCTGCGGGAATCGTCATTGGTCGGGACGAACTCACCAACTATGTCCCACTCTACCGAGAACCCCGAACCGGTCAGGTTTCCACTCAGTACACGATGGATCAACTCGAGGATTGCGGCCTGGTAAAGATGGACGTCCTGGGGCTCAAGACCCTCACCCTTGTCGAAAACACGAAGAATCTCATCACGGCGCGCGGAGTGAATCTGGACCTCAATGCGATCCCTGAGGAAGACGAACCCACATTCAAGTTGCTCGCCCGGGGCAAGAGTAAGTGCGTGTTTCAGTTCGAGAGCCAGGGAATGATGGCGGTCCTCAAGCGGGCGAAGCCCTCACGGATTGAGGACCTCATCGCCCTGAACGCCCTCTACCGTCCCGGACCAATGGAAAACATAGACCAGTTTGTGGATTCAAAGAATGGGCGGATACCCATCACCTACCCGCTCCCGCAACTGGAAAAGGTCCTCAAAGAAACCTACGGCGTGATTGTCTACCAGGAACAGGTAATGGAGATTGTACGGATCGTCGCCGGATTCTCCCTTGGACAAGCTGATATTCTTCGGAAAGCCATGGGAAAGAAGCTGGTCAAAGAAATGGCCAGGATGAAGGTGGCCTACCTCGAAGGTGCGGCTGCAAACGGAATTCGACCGCGCGAGGCTGAGGCAATATTCACACTCCTCGAACCGTTTGCCGGATACGGCTTCAACAAATCGCACGCCGCCGCCTACTCGGTCCTGGCCTACAAAACAGCCTATTTGAAGGCGAACTTCCCAGTGGAGTTCATGGCCGCGAATCTCACGAACGAGATCAGCAACCCCGACACCTTCGCAGAGTATTTGGACGAGTGTCGAACGATGGGGATTGAGATCCTTCCCCCTAACATCAATCTGAGCCACAAGCACTTCTCCGTGAGCGACGGGAAGATCGTCTACGGTTTGGTGGGGATCAAGAACGTCGGTGCCGGCGCGGTGGACGAGCTGGAGCGCGAGCGGGAGTCCGGAGGCAAGTACACAAGCTTCCTGGACTTCGCCGAGCGCGTGGACAACTGCAGCATTAACCGCAAAGTCATTGAGATGTTTATTCTGACCGGGCTGTTTGACTCCCTCGGCGAGGATCGATCCCAGCTGTACGGCAACCTGGATCGCGTACTTGGCCACGCGGCCGGCAGACGCGAGAATCGGCTCGCCGGACAGGTTTCTCTGTTCGAGGGAACGGACGAGATAGCCTTCACCTACGAACAGGTTGAGCCGTGGACTGATCTCGAGCAACTGACACATGAGCGAGAGCTTCTGGGATTCTACTTCTCGGGTCATCCTCTTGATGCCCACCGGGAACGATGGGTGAACTCCGTGACTCTTGACCTCAGTCGGGCCGCCTCGGCAAACACCGACCGCGTACACCGGGTGCTCGGATTGCTCAAAGGATTGCGAGTCATTCAGACGAAGAAAGGGTCACAGATGGCTTTCGGTACGCTGGAGGATTTCAAAGGGACCATCGAACTGGTATTCTTTTCTGAGCCCTATGAGCAATGCAAGGATGATCTGGCCGATGAAACGGTGATTGGAATGGAAGGCAAGGTTGATACGAGCAGAGGTCGAGTACAATTCGTTGTAGAACGGGTAATCAAACCGGACGAGATGCCGTTGAAAGACACCGGTGAGGTGCATATTCGCATTGTTGATCGCGGACCGACGGAGGATGACTTCTATCATCTCAGAGCGTTTCTGTTCGAGCGATCGGGGGGCTGCTCAGTGTATCTCCATCTGAACGGAAGTGAAGATACCGAAGAAGTGACGGTGCGGGCCTCCGAGCAGCTGACGGTATCCTCCAGCCCGAGCACGTTGAACGAAATCCAGGCACATCCGCAGGTCCTGGAAGTCTGGAAGGTATAGGAGGAAGCTGTGGAAGCATTTCGGATTATCATGAGGATCGTCACAGCAGGACTTTCGCTCTATATGCTCCTGATCATGTTCAGGATACTGCTCACTTGGTTTCAGGGACCAAGCTTCGGAAGACCGATAGAGCTTCTGAAATCGATCACCGACCCCTACCTCGGTTGGTTCCGGCGCTTTCAATTTCTGCGCATCGGCAACTTTGATTTCTCGGTTATCGTCGCGATCATCGTACTCTCGGTCCTTACAAGCATTACCGGTCGTCTCGCAGCGGCGGCAGTCGTGACCTTTGGTTACGTCCTCGCATTGATCATCATGAGAGTTGCGTCGGCGGTAAGCTTCTTTCTCGTGTTCTTCCTGATCCTGGCCCTCATTCGGTTGATCGGCGGGGCAGTCGGCGTCAACACATCCGGGAGGGTTTGGATTACTCTTGATCGCCTGCTCGAACCCGTTGTTCACAAGATCATCCTCTCCCTCTCGCGAGGAAAATTCGTCAGTTATCGCAACGCTCTCCTGTTCTTCTGCGGGCTCATCGTACTGACTCTCTTCGTGGGGAGATTTCTCATTGACGGCCTGGTCAACCTCGCGGGCCGGATTCCATTCTAGCCGGCGATGTTTGCGGTAGAGCTCAATCATCCGGTCTCTCACCTCCCCGGCATCGGTGAACGACGGACTCGTGAGCTTGCCCGCCTGGGCATCACTTCGGTCTACGATCTCCTGATGCATGTTCCGCGAGCCTATGAAGACCGCCAGTTGCCGGTTCCTTTTGCGCAGGCAACCCCGGAACGACCGGTGAATACGGTTGCCACGGTCGTTGCACACAGTTACATCGGCGGGGGCTCATCACAGACGCTGAAGGTCCACCTGAGAGATGAGTCAGGGCTCGGCGTTCTGGTCTGTTTCGGACGGAACTTCCTCTCCCGAAAGCTCCCGGAAGGCAAGAAGATCCGGGTGTTCGGCTACTTCCAGCGGCGCTACGGCGACCTGCAGGCGTCTGCCTTCGATTTTGAAAGTGCTGATGCGCCATCCGTCCGATTTGGACGCATCCTGGCCATCTATCCGCTCGGCGGCAAACTCGGACAGAACGATCTCCGCCGGGCAGTTGACGCGGCGGTGGCGCGGTACGGACGCGGGGTGGATCCCGATATCCCTGCGTGGCTGCTCAAGCAGCGAAAGCTCCTTCCGACCGATCAGATGCTCACCGCACTGCACACTCCACCCGACATTGCCGCGGCCGACCATGCACGGCGGTCCCTGGTGTACGCTGAACTCTTCTTCCTCCAGCTCAGCGTCGCGCTCAGATCGGTTCGCCGAAAAGAAGCGGTGAGACCAGCCCAGAAGCTGCCTCGGACCGAGCAGGCGACCCTCATTGCAAGCCTTCCATTCCCGCTTACCGCGGATCAGTCAACGGTTCTTTCCGAGATAGTGCACGACCTGGAACAGGACATCCCCATGGCCCGACTGCTGCAGGGGGATGTTGGTTCAGGAAAGACCGTTGTCGCGCTGCTTTCGGCCCTTCCGGTCATTGAAGCGGGTCACCAGGTGGTTCTCATGGCGCCCACCGAACTCCTCGCGAAACAGCACGCGGACACGGCGGCCCACTTGCTCCAATCTGCCGGTAGCGATGTGGCGGTGGGATTTCTTTCGGGCAGCATATCGACATCGATGAGAAAGCCCCTTCTTGAAGCGATAGCCACCGGTTCGGTTGATCTGGTCATCGGCACGCATGCCGTGTTCGCGGAGACAGTTCGATTTCGGAACCTGCGGTACGCGATCGTCGACGAGCAGCACCGTTTCGGCGTCCTTCAGCGCCTTGCATTGGTCCAGAAGGCGAGACAGCCCGATCTGCTGCTCATGACGGCAACCCCGATTCCCCGAACCCTCGCGCTCACGGTGTTCGGAGACATGAACGTGAGTACCATCCGGATGATGCCGGCCGGTCGCAAGATTGTTGAGACCCACCTCGCACGCCAGGCAAACGAACGAAAGGTCCACGACTTCGTAGGCCGTGAGTTGGCAGCCGGCAGACAAGCCTATTTCGTCTATCCGGTGATAGACGCATCCGGCAAGCTCGATCTCAGGGATGCGGAGGGTATGTGGGCTCGGCTGAAGAATGAGGTCTATCCGGAATATGAGGTTGGTCTCGTTCACTCCCGGCTGAAGGAAGATGAGAAGAGCGCCACGATGGAACGGTTTCGCAGCGGCGATCTCCAGATTCTCGTGGCAACGAGCGTCGTTGAGGTTGGAGTGGATGTTCCGAACGCCACTTGCATGGTTGTTGAGCATGCTGAGCGGTTCGGGCTTTCGGCCCTTCACCAGTTGCGTGGGCGGGTTGGGAGAGGAAAACATCAGAGCTACTGTTTCCTCGTCTACGATGACGGGCTCACCGACATCGCAAAGGAGCGGTTGAAGACCATACACACCCATGTCGACGGGTTCCAGATCGCGGAGGAGGACTTGCGAATCCGCGGTCCCGGAGACATCGCCGGCACGGAACAGTCGGGATATCTCCGCTTCCGGGCGGCTGATCTGGTACGGGACATGGAAGTAATGAACGAAGCTCGTGCCGACGCGTTTGATATCCTGGAGTCCGACCCCACCCTCGACGCGCCGGATAACCGGTCGCTTCGCGCCGCACTCACGGCAGCCCACAACCAGCGCCGACTGACGCCGCTTGCGCAGCGGGACACCTATCTGCCGTCCGAGGGACCGCGAACGGAGTGAACTGGACGTAACCAGCTCAGGGCAAACGCACATAATCATCCACATGCGTGCTTGCGCAGGCAGGAAGGAAGGACCCTGCGCTTGTCCTCGCAAGGCCTGTGGAGACGCTTCGGGTCCTTCCTTCCTTCCTGCCGCACGACCGGCGTTTGGAGTGTGCGCTTGCCCTGGCCATACCGGCAGGGTTCACGGTATGAGCGAACGATTGGTGAACGTAGACCGGGGAACAGGGGCGCGCGTGGCTGACCGCTGGTCAGCCCGGGCGACAGATTGACGAGATCCGGTATGACGGTGATGGACGCATCGTGGAAGTGAAGGCGACCGTCCAGGGAGCCGCCATCCAGCACCGCCGCACACATGCCACAGCACTGCTCGGGCCGGAACGCAGAAGACAAGTGAGTCTGCCGCTTCCCTCTGGGTGGGAACATGAAAAGTGATCATAGCAATCCTCCGTGTGGTGGTGTTCTTCACGAAGAGCCGCCGATACCGCACGATTGCAGGCATGTCAACACTTTTCGCAGAGAAAACGATAGACGGCCGCGTGATCGGGGGCGTGCTACGCGGCTTGACAGGGGACTGGACCGGTTTCTATGCTGATCCGCAGAAGACGTCGCGAAGAGGAAGCCCCAGCGGAGCAAGTGACAGTGCAGCCGTGTTTTGGGTCGTGGCATGAGTGAAAGCGCCAGGCGATTATTGGGACAGAGTTGCGTGGTTCTGCGCGTTTCGCGGGTCCGCATAGACATTGTT
>DAOWMR010000487.1 GCA_030642995.1 Spirochaetales bacterium | reverse complement strand
CTCCTTTCGTCTCATGAGATCGAAGTAGATGCCATTTCGCGCGAAGATGGGGGTGCATACCACGAAAGCCTCAACCTGGTCGTCTTTCACCGCCAGAAAATACTTCCGTTCTCCCGGATCCGAGAGACTCGGTCCACCAAGAAGAAACTTGAACTCACCGGAACCCTTGAACTTTTCCCAAGTGGCGGATAGCTCCTCCATCTGCGTTTCCCAATCACTTTTCCGCTCGACAAGCGGGCAATACTCGACCACGCTCAGGCCGCGTTTCCAGGCACGCTGAATGTCTCGTCGCAGCCCCCGGAAATGCCCGCCGGCCCATGAGATGTTTCTCAGATCAAAAATTGGTTCCTCACCGATTTTTATGGCACCAAAGTCCAAATCCAAAAGAGCACCGTGACACCGCTCGGTGACCGCCTGAAAGCAACACCGCCAGCCCTGCGAGCGACAAAACGAATGGAACTCGTCGACAAATGTGGGCAAGTCGGAGATTTCGCACACCGGATCCCCGGCGCCCAGCGCGACCTTCGCGTGGACAACATAGGCAATCACCCCGGAGATCCCGGACGGCGAAAAGAAGTACGACATGTCTTTTCCAAAGACATGGTAGGATTGTGACTGATAACCGAAGCGCCTGAGTTCTTCAAGAACACCGTGTCTCTTATCATCGTTTGTCAGCTTCGTGTCCTTCAACGCGATACCTCAACATTTCTCCAGCTTTTCACCAATTGTTCTTGCGACGAAGCGAGCCGCAAGATTATCCGATTCCAATGTCCGTTCCGTCTCGCCCCAACCGCATCAAGGTGGACTTTGCCTCCTTGTAACCCACGTCGATCAACTCTTTCGCCCGGGGAAACGCCATGAAAGGAACGTGTCCCACCTTGGGTTGAATCAGCACATCGGGCGGATCTGTCCGGAATCGCCCTTCCTTCACTTTGGCCCCCATAACTTCGAGGGACATCAGCAAGACCTCGGCAAGGTTCGGGACAGATCCACTATCCCGCCGTGACCTCAATCGCGACAGCCCCGGCGCCTCCAGTGCCGCAAGCTTTTCAATCAGCGGCCTGGCTGTGTGTCTTAGCCGCTTCGGCACCAGGTTCGGGTTCTCAGACACACCCTGTCCGGTGTCCTCGTGTCCCTGTGCTTTCCTTGGCCTCCCGTTCGAGTCCGCCTCATGACCCAAATCCACGGCAATTACAACTTCTGCACCCATCGCGCGAACGGCCGTCACAGGAACCGGATTCACCAGGCCTCCATCCACCAATGTCGCCTCACCCCTTCTCACTGGCCTAAAAATACCCGGGATGGATATGCTGGCTCGAACGGCCCTCACGAGATCTCCATCACACATCACAACCTCGGCCCCTCCATTCAAATCGCTCGCAACCACAGAGAGGGGAAGCGATAGTTCATCGAATGACCGCCCACCGACCAACCCGTCGATGAATCGGGTTACCTTCTGCCCGTCTATCAGTCCCGAGGAGGGAAAGGCCACATCAAGGAACGTGATCATTTCCCGCCATTCGAGTTGCTGCGTAAAGCGCTCGAGTTCATCGATGGTTCCCGCCGCATAGGCGGCCCCGACCATTGCTCCAATGCTTGTTCCAGCCACGTACTCCACCCGGATCCCCGCTTCCTCGAGCGCCCTGATGACTCCCAGGTGCGCGCCTCCACGAGCAGCTCCACCGCCAAGAGCCAAGCCGACCTTCTTGAAACGTCGTTCTTTCATGGGATGTCCTATGGTCCGCATCGCCAAATGACCCTCTTCAAGCGTCCTCGCCCAGAATCCCGTGAAAGAGCACATGCAAGAGAACGTTGGCGTGTTCCCCGATATCCGGAATCTCGGCGTTTGTGGTCCAGGGATACTCCAGTCCTTTGAGTGCTGTGACGACTGCCAGGGCCGTCAACTCGACATCCCCATCTTTCAGGTTGAAAACATTTTCCCTGACGCCCTCAGCCAGGATTCCCTGGAACATGTTCATCTCGTCTTCGAAATCCTTCTTTCGGATCTTTTCGATGAACGGATAGTGCTCCAAGTACTCCTCCCTCAGTGCGCTGTAGAAGTTCGTGAGTTCTCGCAGACGGGTCATCCTGATTACCACATATGCGCGCAGTTTTTCCTTTGGCGAGTCGGCAGTTTCCACGGCTTCTCGGATCCGCCTTGCAAGATCCTGGCTTTCTCGTTCAATCACCACCCGGAAAATCTCCTCCTTGCTCGGGTAGTGGTGATAGAGCGTGCTCTTGGCAATGTGGGATGCCG
>DAOWMR010000472.1 GCA_030642995.1 Spirochaetales bacterium | reverse complement strand
TGCTGGATCAAAACGGTTCGTCTGATGCGCGCTTCCTTGGTCTCGAGAGTCTCCGCGACTATCTCGTTCGCGGATCCGACCGCGCCGAGAGCCTCGACCCACTTTCGTTCAGCACCACACGCATCCGGCATCCGGTCCGGGATCTGCCTGACGGCGCAACCGATTTTCCGGTCTACCTCGGTGTTGATGTTGGATCGTTGAGCACCAATGTCGTCCTCATCGATGACGAGAACAACGTGATTGCACGCCGGTATCTGCAGACCGCGAGTCGGCCTTTGGAGGCGATACGTCGGGGTCTGACCGAGATCGAGGAAGAGGTCGGTGCACAGGTCGCCGTGCGCGCGGTCGGGACCACCGGCTCGGGACGATACCTGACGGGGGACTTCATCGGAGCCGATACGATCCAAAATGAGATCACGGCGCAGGCGACCGCAGCGGTAGCAATCGATCCCAATGTGGATACCATTTTTGAGATTGGCGGCCAAGACTCCAAGTTCATCAGTCTGGACGATGGAGTTGTCGTCGATTTTGAGATGAACAAGGTCTGTGCGGCCGGAACGGGATCGTTTCTGGAGGAGCAGGCGGAGAAACTGGATATCAATATCGTTGATCAGTTCAGCGAGCTGGCCCGAGCATCCGAGCATCCGGCGAAACTGGGCGATCGTTGCACGGTGTTCATGGAGTCCGATCTGAACGCCCATCAGCAGCGTGGCGCGGCCCGCGAAGACCTCGTAGCCGGGCTCGCGTACTCAATTGTCTACAACTACCTGCAGAAAGTGGTGGGCAACAAGCGCGTCGGGAATCGGATCTTCTTTCAGGGAGGTGTGACGAACAACCGATCGGTCGTGGCGGCGTTCGAGAAGGTGACCGGCAAACCCATCACGGTCCCGCCGCACTTTGATGTGACCGGCGCCATCGGGGCGGCAATTCTCGCTCGCCGAACGGTAGAGGAGGGGCGCGAGACACGGTTCAAGGGTTTCGATGTCAGCCGGTCCAGGTACACAATTGAGCGGTTTACCTGTCACTCATGCGCGAATGAGTGTGACATCCGGAAGGTGAAGATTGAGGGGGAGAAACGTCCGCTCTACTACGGTGGTCGGTGCGAGCGGTACGAAGTCGACGAGCGCAAGAACCGTGGACACGACATCCCGAATCTGTTCGCTGATCGCGAACGCCTCCTGCTCGGTGACTTCGTGGACGACGGCCTGGACGCCGGGGAGAACGCTGGCGCCGACACCCGCCCGACCGTTGGTATCCCCCGGGCGCTCATGGTTTTTTGGCAGCAGTTCCCCCTGTGGCGCCGGTTCTTTGACGAGCTCGGATATCGGGTCGTTGTCTCCAAGCCGAGCGACCGGAAACTCATTACGAAATCACTCGGCATGCTGACGGCCGAGACCTGTTTTCCGGTGTCGGTCACCCATGGCCACGTCGCGGACCTCCTGGATCGAGGTGTCGACTGGGTTTTTCTCCCGTTCGTTGTGAACTCGGAGGCGGCGAAGGACAACCCGACCGTCAACTACAACTGCCCGTGGGTTCAGACCTATCCGTTCATGATCCGTGCCGCTCTCCGAGCAGCCGGTGATGACGCCAGGTTGCTCATCCCCGCCATTCATTTGCGGTATGGGAAGCGGGTGGCGGCGGGTCAGCTGTCTCGTTACATGGCCGGGAAGCTCGGTGTGGAACCTCGCGCCGTCGGACGAGCCTTTGTCCGCGGGCTTGATGATCAGCGACAGTTCGAGCAGGCTGTCGTTGCCCGCGGCCGCGAGGTGATGGAGAACCTCCCGGCCGACCGGGTTGCCGCGGTAATCCTCGGCCGACCCTACAACACCGGAGACCCGGAGCTCAATCTTGGCCTCGTGGAGAAACTGATCAACCTTGGAGTCATGCCGATTCCGCTGGACTACCTCCCACTGGATGACCACGGCGTCTTCGATTCCTACCCGATGATGTACTGGCCGAACGGTCGGCGCATTCTGCAGGGGGCCCGGATCGCCGCAGCCGACGATCAACTCGCCGCAATTTGCATGGGGAATTTCCGGTGCGGCCCCGACTCCTTCCTGCTGCATTACGTTCGAGAGGAAATGCGCGGGAAACCCTTCCTCCAGCTCGAGGTTGACGAGCACAGCGCCGACGCGGGGATGATCACCCGGTGCGAGGCGTTCCTCGAGAGCCTCCGCGGGTACAAAGCCACTGTGCGCGCCGATCCCACAGTACGTGCCGGTACGCCGGCGGTCGCCGGTCGCGGCGCCCGAACAACGGGTCGCGTCCTCTACTTCCCCTATATGAGCGACGGAGCCTATGCTGTTGCCGCCGCGGCCCGAAGCTGCGGCGTAGAATCACTGGTGCTGCCCAGGCAGGACGCGCGCGATCTGGAACTCGGACGTCGGTACAC
>DAOWMR010000285.1 GCA_030642995.1 Spirochaetales bacterium | reverse complement strand
GCCGAACGCCGCCGTCCGCGCCTTCTTTCTGAAGAACCTGGTTCGAGACGGTGAACATTACCGGTGGCGCCTGAACCTGGACGCCATTGCCGCCGACTACGATGCATTGCTGGGGTGGGAACCGCCGGGGAGGATCTATGACGGACCGGCACTCTTCGTTGGGGGCGAGCACTCCCGGTATCTCCAGGAGGAGCGTGACACGAACACAATCCGCCGGCAGTTTCCGGCCGCGCAGATCCGCATGATACCCGAAGCCGGGCACTGGCTGCACGTGGATAAGCCTGAACAGCTGCTGACGATCATGAATCGATTTCTCTCCGGGCTCGATGCGTCATGAGGCGGGAAACCGGCAGGCCCTCACCACTCGGTGCAACGATATCCGACGGAGGAGTCCAGTTTGCCGTCTTCAGCCGAAACGCCACATCGGTGGTTCTCTGTCTTTTCGATGATCCGCGGCAGGCCGAACCGACCACCGAGATAGTGCTCGCGGAAGAGACGAACCGCACCGGTGACGTGTGGCACGTCTGGCTCGAGGGGGTCGGGGCCAGGCAGTTCTACCTCTACCGGGTTGACGGCCCGTACGAACCGGAATCCGGACATCGATTCAACGCCAACCTCTATCTCATTGATCCGTATGCAAAGGCACTGACCGGCGGCTTCGAATGGGAACTCAGCCGACAGGTTGGATATGACCCCGCGTCCCCGGACGGAGACCTGTCGTTTGGCGCCGGCGGCAACGCTTCCGGTATTCCCAAGTGCATCGTGACCGATGACGCGTTTGACTGGCAGGGTGATCGTCCGCTGAACTACCCGTTGCGCAAGAGCGTGATCTACGAAACCCACGTCAAAGGATTAACCGCCCATCAGTCCGCCGGCGTGGAGAATCCGGGGACCTATCGCGGGGTCACGCAGCAGATTCCCTACCTCGTTGACCTCGGGATTACGAGCGTTGAGTTCCTTCCGGTTCACGAGTTCAACGAGTGGGAATTGAATCGATCCAATCCCCGAACCGGGGAGAAGCTGCGCAACTACTGGGGCTATTCGACCGTCGGATTCTTTGCGCCCAAGGCGAGCTATTCCGCATCCGGTCAGGCCGGCGAGCAGGTCGTCGAGTTCAAGGAGATGGTGCGTTCACTTCATGCCGCCGGGATTGGGGTGATCCTGGACGTTGTCTTCAACCATACCGCGGAGGGGAACGAGTACGGACCCACCTTCAACTTCCGCGGGCTGGACAACAGCATCTACTACATCCTCGAGGAAAACAAACGTCGCTACGGCGACTACTCGGGGACCGGCAACACGCTGAACTGCAATCATCCGGTGATGCGATCGCTCATCATGGACAGCCTGCACTACTGGGTTGTTGAGATGCACGTAGACGGATTCCGGTTCGATCTCGGATCGATTTTAGGACGGGACCGGCACGGACACCTGATGAAGAACCCGCCGGTCATTGAACGCATCGCGGAAGACCCGGTCCTGCGAGAAACCAAGCTCATTGCCGAGGCGTGGGACGCCGGAGGCGCCTATCAGGTGGGCTCGTTTCCGGGCGGCCGGTGGGCGGAATGGAACGATCGATACCGGGACGACACCCGGCGATTCTGGCGCGGGGATGTTGGCTATACCGCTCCATTTGCCACCCGGATTGCCGGGAGCTCGGATCTCTATCTGCGCGATGGACGGAAGCCTTTCCACAGCGTCAACTTCGTTACCTGTCACGACGGATTCACCCTTGCGGATGCTGTTTCCTACTCCCGAAAACGCAACGAGGACAATGCCGAGGACAACCGGGACGGCATGAACGAGAACCACAGCGCCAACTACGGTGTGGAGGGGCCTGCACGTGACCAGTCCATCCGAACGCTCCGCTCGCGACAGCAGAAGAATGTCCTGGCATCGCTCTTTCTCTCCCTGGGGACACCCATGCTGCTCGGTGGCGACGAGTTCGGCCGGACTCAAGCAGGCAATAACAACGCCTACTGCCAGGACAATGAGATTTCCTGGTACGACTACACCCTTGCGGAGCGCAATCAGGATCTTCTGGAGTTCACCAAAAAACTGATCCGATTCCGGCTGTCACACCAGGCCTTTCTCCGGCCCGAGTTCTTCCGCGGCGCCGACACCGACTTCAACCGGATGCCCGATATCACCTGGTTCAATGAACACGGAGCAGAAGTTGATTGGAGCACGGTCGGGCGAACGCTCTCATTGCGCATTGACGGCAGCCAGGCCGAGATCCAAGCCGACCGTGACGACAACGATTTCTTCGTCATCTACAGCGCCTCTCCCGCCGGCGTCCGCGTCGCCGTCGCCGACCCGCCTGCCGACAAACAGTGGTATCGCGTCATTGACACCGCCCTGCCGGCCCCCGAGGATTTCATCCCGCAGGGTCACCGCGAGCCCTTCGTTGAGACCCACTACCCATGTGCCGATCGAAGCGTGGTGCTCTTCCTGAGCCGGTGAATGGCGCCTCAAGCACGTCGCAGCTCCAGCAGCATGGTGGTGTTCCCTTCGCTCTTGACCACCCGAAACCCCAGGCGTTCGTACAAACGCAGCGCCGGGTTCCGCGCATCAACGCTCAGCGAAATGGCCCGATACCCTACCTCCGTCCCCCGGGAGATCAGCGCCCGCAGCAGTTCGGTGCCCACACCCATCCCGCGGTACTCCGGCAGTACGGCCACCGAAAGCTCCGGGATATCCTCCGCCACAAAACCGTACCCCGGCGCCTTCGCCGGATAGAGCCGGTACCACGCGGCGGCGATGATTGGCGGATGACGATGTGCGTCGCCGGCCGGCGTCGCATCATCCGTTCCGGCGTCGGCTGCGGACGTTCCCTCGGTGTGCCCGTCATTCGCCGGGTGGTCGTGTTCATGATGAGCGACGGCAACAAGCCCGAGGTCTCCCGGTCGTCCCCAGTTCTCGTAGATGCGGGCGAGCTGCGGTGTCTGGACGATCGAGCGGTCGGGCGGAGAATCCCCCGGCGGCACGAAGATTGCGAGGTAGAGCATCTTGTGTAAAAACGCGTGTTCGCCGGCGCGGATGAGGCGGATGTCGTAGTCCAGTTCCATTGTGGGATCGTACCGCATCCGCAATGTGCGACGCCAGAGCGGACGCACCGAGGCGACCCATCAACTTTTTCCAAAGCGCCACGGACATCCGGCCGGAAATCGCCGGTGTCCGACAGGGTTCGAATGCGAATATCGCCGGATCTTATTGCCGAATTGCCCTGTTCGCCTGATCTGGATATCATGGCGGTCACCTGACACAAAGAAGGTAGGTCCCAAGGTGAACAAGAACCGGGTAGCAGTAACAGGCTTGGGCGCTATCACGCCGATTGGTATCGGCGCGGACGGGTTCTGGACCGGACTGATAGAGGGGCACAACGGCATCGGGCCGGTCACACACTTTGATGCCTCAGAGTACCGCTCAAAACTTGCGGCAGAGGTGAAGGAGTTCGACCCGGGGAACTGGATCGAGACGAAGTCGGCGCGACGGATGGATCCGTTCACCCAGTTCGCCGTGGCGGCATCGACCATGGCGATGGAAGACGCGGGGTTGGACACCGCACCATTCGACGGAACTCGAGCCGGGGTGATCATCGGCTCGGGGATCGGTGGAGCCCGGACCATCGAAGACGGCTATGCGATCCTTCACGAGAAGGGGCCCAATAGCCTCAACCCGTTTCTTGTATCGATGCTGCTCGTCAATATGGCGGCCTCGATGGTTTCAATTCGATTTGGCCTCAAAGGGCCCTTGGCTGCACTCTCGATTGCCTGCTCGACCGGTGCGAACGCTGTTGGGGATGCCTACCACATCATTGAACGCGGTGATGCAGACATCATGGTCGCCGGGGGCTCAGAGGCGTGTATCACTCCACTGGCGTATGGAGGGTTCTGTGCGACCCGTTCGATGTCCCAGAACACTGATCCGAAGACCGCATCCCGGCCATTCGACAAGAACCGGGACGGTTTTGTGATGGGCGAGGGCGCCGGTATTGCGATTCTCGAGAGCCTGGAACATGCACAGGCGCGTGGCGCCAGGATCTATGCAGAGATCGCCGGCTACGGCAACACGGCCGACGCCTATCACTTCACCGCACCCGAGCCCAGCGGCGACGGTATGAAGCGAGTGATGCGCGTGGCCCTCGATGATGCGGGTATGGCGCCGGAAAACGTTGATTACGTCAACGCACACGGCACGTCCACCTCCTTGAACGACAAGGCCGAAACCGGCGCCCTCATCGACGTTTTCGGAGAGCATGCCCATAAGATGAAAATCAGTTCGAACAAATCGATGATCGGACATCTGATGGCGGCCGCCGGGGCCGTTGAGCTCGTGTCGTCGGTTCTGACCGTCTACAACGGCGTGATTCCCCCGACCATCAACTACTCGGAAGCCGATCCCGACTGCCCGCTGGACTACGTT
>DAOWMR010000250.1 GCA_030642995.1 Spirochaetales bacterium | reverse complement strand
GGTTTCTTACTCGCACCCCGGTGTGGGGTCAGATGCGAGAGGTGTGGCTGCGGGTCCATCGCACCCCGTTTCGCGCATCATCGGACTACCTCCCACGCTACTTGCTCAATTGATTATCAACACGCTTCGGGCCAGTTCCGAAACCTAGGGATACTTCTTGCGAATGGAGGCGGTAACATCTTGCATGCCAAGAAAAAGTTCAACGAGCTTCGGATCAAAATGCTTGCCTGACTGCCGCTTCACGTACAGCAATACGTCCTTGTCATCCCACGCTTCTTTGTAGGCGCGGCGAGAGATCAAGGCATCGTACACGTCGGCCAGGCTGACAATCCGAGCCGTAATGGGGATTTCCTCGCCGCTTTTTGGTCCGAGGACCTTGACGCGTTTCGCAAACAGATTATCAATCTTGCCCGGATATCCCGAGCCATCCCACCGCTCGTGATGGTTCAGGGCCACTTCCTGCGCCATCTTGTCCCAAGGCGATTCGACGCGCCGAAACATGCGAGCACCGTAGATGGTGTGCAGTCTCATCCGGCGGTTTTCGTCGGCGTTCAGATGGGATCCCTTTTTCAGTATTGCATCACTAATAGCCACCTTGCCCACGTCGTGGAGCATGGCGGCCGTTCGAATGACCTCTCGGTTGGCCTTGATCTCGGCGCGATCGATTCGCTCGGCGCTCGCCCACTTGTCGTAGAGCTCCACCGAGTAGGATCCGACACGCTTCGCATGCTGCGCGGTCTCGTACGGGTCTCGGAGCGAGCTGAGTTCCACCATTCGCAACACCATCTCTCGGTAGAGTCTGGCCCGCTCGATTGCGTCGGCGGCACTCTGTGCGAACTGGAGGGCGACAAGGCGATCCCTGCCGGAGTACGGGACGGTCTTGCCGTCGCCGGCCGTCGCATTGATGAGCTGGAGCACACCCACAACGTCTTTCTGCCGCGTAACCATCGGGACAATCAGCATGCTCGTGGTTTTGTAGTGGGCCTTGACGTCAAAGTCGGGGTTGAACGAGTAGCTGACCTCGCTGTGGATATCGTAAACGTCGTCAATCAAGAGGGGATCGGCTGTGTCTGCGACGTATCCGGCCAACGACGACTTATCTATGGGAAGACTTCGCGAGGAATAGACATAGCGGGTTTCTGCGGTCGCGCCGGCGAAGAGCGTGTCGTTCTGGACATAGCTGAAAAAGAGGCGGTTCTTCGCCTTGAGGTAAACAGTGCCGGCGTCTGCCCGGACCAATCGTCGGGCTTTCAGGAGAACCTGCTCAAGCAATGTGTCCATGTCGCGGATCTCGTTGAGCGACTGTATGGATTCAAGGACTCCTACTGCATCATGGATCTGCGGTCCGAGTGCGGGAGGTGGGGCAATAGCCGGAGATTCATCTTCAACCGGCGGAAGCTCGTCTATCTCTTCGACTTCCTCGAGTACTTCCAGATTTTCGTCATCCACACGAGGTTCCATCTCTAGAGAGTTTAGACATTTGCCCTGCGTCGCACAACCACTCCACCGGCGCAGCGGTTGCACCCGCTCGCCGGAGAATGCGCCCTCTTCGCAGACTACTTTCGGGTGGCGGCCACCTGGTTCGCAACCCCCTTGGTAAGCAGAGAGACGACAATCAGTACGGCGAAACTGAGCGGAATAGAGACGATGCCGGGATTGTCAAGCGGGAAAATCGCCTGGGCAGGGTCAAGACCGTACCGCTCGAAGAAGCTGGGCGAGAGAAGGATGAGCCCGAGCGAAGAGATCATTCCAACAGAGATGGAGGCGACAATTCCCTCGGAGGTGGTCCGCTTCCAGAAGAGCACCATCATGATGGAGGGGAGATTCGCCGAGGCGGCGACCGCGAAAGCCAGACCAACGAGGAACCCGACATTCATGCCTTTGAGCGCGATGCCGAGGAGGATCGCAATAACACCCACGACTGCTGCCGCAATCTTTCCAGCCGTAACCTTGGCCGCATCCGAAGTCGACTTCTGCAGGACATTGTCAATGATATCGTGGGCGATGGCTCCCGAGGCTGCCACGATCAGGCCGCTCACAGTTCCGAGAACGGTGGCAAACGCGATCGCCGAAATGAAGGCGAAGAGCGTTACGCCGAAGAGTCGGGCCAGCAGTGGGGCCGCCATGTTGCTTGACTCCACGTCCATGATGCCGCTTACCATGGCGCCGAGACCCATGAAGAGCGTCAGGACGTAGAAGAAGCCGATGAGTGTGATGGCGAGAATGGTTGATCGGCGTGCCGCCTTGGGGCTCGAGACGGTGTAGTACCGAATGAGGATATGCGGCAGGGCAGAGGTTCCCAGGAAGAGCGCGAGCATGAGCGAGACGAAGTTCAGCTTGGAAGCTACCGTTGCGCCTTCATCCACCTGGAACTTCAGGCCCGGGCGCATGACGCGATTCCCCGGCATGACTTCCTGATACCAGACCGATACCTCTGCGCCGTTGTGCTCGAACGAGGCTTTCGGGAAGAGCACGATATCGCTTTGCTCGACGGTTGACAGAAACGCGGATGGTCCAAGCGGTCCGGTGGATTCAACTTCCTGTCCATCGACAACAATCCGATCGAAGTGTCCCACTGAGTAGAACTCCCCGGACTCCTTTGGTGCACCATTGTAGAGCACGGCGTCGTCTGTCTTCACAATGGAGAGTGCTTCTTCCACCGTCGCCCGTCCCGAATCGGGCTGATCGGAATCAGGCTGGAGGTGCCACCAGTTTTGCAATCCACCATGCTCAATGAGGACGAACGTATCGTCGCCGGTCGTGACCTGGTCTATCACGTGATAGCGTGCGCTGGAGATTCCGGTGACCTGCCCGGCGGAAACATCCACGGGAATGGAAGCAAACTCGTGATAGTCGTCGGTCGGCTTTTCACCGAATCCGCGGACAAGAACAAAAACGACCAGGACAAAGGAGAAGATGATGAGGAGTCCACCCTTGATGAACTGAACGTAGGTTGTTGAGGTCATGCCGGCGGTGGAAACGATCAGTATGACAATGGTGCCGACGATGATCACCCCTGCGTAGTGGGGAAGACCCAAAAGCGGCGTGACGAGCGCACCGGCGCCGACCATCTGCGGAATGAGGTAGCAGATGGAGACGACCAGCGTGCTGATTGCCGCAGCCAATCGGATTTTGCGGGACTGGAACGCTGAGTCGAGGGCATCCGAGAAGGTGTACTTCCCGAGCCGCTTCATTGGCTCGGCGACCACGAAGAGCGCTACAACCCATCCGGCAAGGAACCCGATGGAGTAGAGAAATCCGTCGTAGCCGGCGGTGGCAATCATTCCCGCGATTCCAAGGAATGAAGCAGCCGAGAGATAGTCGCCTGCAAATGCGACGCCGTTGACCGCCCAGTGGATCTTGCCTTCAGCGGCGAAGTAACTGGAAGCGGTCTGAGCCCGTCGGCCGAGATAGAACGAGATACCAAGGACGAGGACTACAAAGCCGACAAAAATGATGATGGCGGCCGGTTCTACACCATAGATCATTTCACAGCCCCTTCAGCGCCGCCCGCCGAGCGAGTCTCCATCCGCGAGGCCGCCTGGCTGTAGATGAGTCCAAGGACAATCGCAAGGAGGATGAGAAACACTCCGTACACGACGGCGAGATTGAGCCCTGCAAAGAGAATGGCGCCCATGAGTTTCGGGGCGACGGTGTTGATCAGGACGAAACCGGCGTACACGAGTGCATACAGGCCGAACATGATGAGGCCGAGCCGCGCCTTGGCACGATCCTCC
Source organism: Spirochaetales bacterium (assembly GCA_030642995.1). Taxonomy (GTDB): domain Bacteria; phylum Spirochaetota; class Spirochaetia; order DSM-27196; family SLST01; genus JAHOYX01. Next base: position 1,224 of record DAOWMR010000250.1, on the reverse strand, counting down.
GAAGGAAGTTCTTGAGCTGAGGACATTTCAGTCTCCTTGTGTCGTCAATCATTGTGAATTGTCCACGTTAGTCACGGATCGCAATATCGTCAATAACTTCAACGGAATATATTTGAAAACTACTATCTATCGGCGAGGAGCCCGGCCGCCGCACGATTAGCGGCAATTGTCAGCTCTTCCTCATCAACAGTCTGGAGTTCACCGTGACGAACCACCAGGCGACCGTTGACGATTGTGTAGTCGGTCTGGTGGTTGATCCCCGCGAAGAGCAGTGCGGCAAGCGGGTCGGAGAGCGCACCGGCGTATTCGAGTTTGTGGACGTCAAACGCCGCCACGTCCGCAGTCCACCCGTTCTTGATGGCGCCGCTGCGAGGGAAGTTGAGCATCGCTGCACCGCCTTCAGTGGCAATGGCCATGATGTCCCGCGCCGTAATGGCGTCCGCCCCATACTTCACGCGCTGCAGGAGCAGGGCGTTTCGCATCTCGGCGAGCATGTCCGAAGTGTCGTTTGACGCCGAACCGTCCACACCGAGTGCGACCGGAACGCCGGCGGATAACATCTCCGATACGCGTGCGATCCCTGATCCCAGGCGCATATTGGACGAGGGACAATGACTCACGCCGGTCCCCGTGTCGGCAAGGAACTTGAGTTCGTCATCGTTGAAGTGCACTCCGTGCGCGTACGAGACATCGGGTCCTACAAAGCCCCAATCCTCCATGATGGCGAGCGGCCGCTTTCCAAGAGCTTGCAGGCAGTAGTCGTCCTCATCAGCGGTCTCGGCAAGGTGGGTGTGGAGACGAACGCCGAGTGCTCGGGCGAGGTTGACCGATTCCTTCATGAGATCGGGCGTCACCGAGAAGGGGCTGCACGGTGCGAGCGTCACTTTCCGCATCGCGTACGGGTCCGGGTCGTGGTAGGTCTCTACAACTCGCCGGCTGTCCTTCAGGATGGATTCCTTATCCTGCACGACCGAGTCGGGAGGAAGCCCCCCCTGACTCTTTCCCCGGGACATGGAGCCGCGTGACGGTGAGAAACGGATGCCGAGTTCGCCGGCCGCCTCAAATTGGATTCCCGCCAGATCGCCTCGGAAGCTGTCGGGATAGAGATAGTGATGGTCGGTTGTGCAGGTACACCCGGTTTTCAGGAGCTCTCCGCATGCGAGTTGTGTGGAGATCCTTACCGCTTCCTCGTCCAGGTTTGCCCAGATCGGGTAATGGTACACG
>DAOWMR010000362.1 GCA_030642995.1 Spirochaetales bacterium | reverse complement strand
ATTGGTGACGAACTCCCCGAGCCGTTCGAGGTCCCGCATCTGTTCCTCGACGCTCTCGCCGAGCTGATCAATCAGTCGTCGTGCTTCCTCCGGATCCAATTCCCCATTCCGGAGACGCTCACCAAGGCGTCGAATCTCGTCGGCGAGTTCCGTCAGTTCGTCTCTTTCACTCTGTTCCGCGAGGCGTTTGCCTGCGTCCTCAAGAAGCATGCCCTCCTGTACCAACTCCACCGTTGGCCTGGCGAACCAACCGCTCGCGTTGAGAAGGAGAAGCACCCCGAGAGCCGCCATCAAGGCGACCACGACCGACGCCCGGCGCGGTATTGCGAATGGAAAAACTGTCGCCGGATCTACGCTCTTGCTCAGATCCTCGCCCTTTTTCGCGACCATGGCCCGGAACGCCCGCTCGGTCGCATTCACACGACGTGAACCGTCTTCTGTGAACTCAATGGCTGAGCTGAGCAGTTCCTTCGTCTGGTAGACCCGGTCCGCATCCGAGAGGAGTTGTTGCGGTGTTCGCTGCCGCAGGGCACTGAGAATCAGCGCGACAACAATTGCGGCGCCGTTGACAATGAGAAAGATGCGTCCGATGGGGAGCGGCTGGGCGAGCAACACGTCCGCGAGCGCAGCAGCAAGGGAGAGTGCCGCCGATACGATGAAGGTGGTGGCAAAATACTCCGCGAAGATCCGAACCCGCCACCGGAGTTCAAGGGCGCGGGCAAGCTCAATGAGATTCGACCGTTCAATCATACGCATTTCGCTTCAATGCGCGTGACCGATATCGATACATGGTCGTGCCGAATGCTACACCCACCAGAACCATACCCGCCAGCAGGTATATTGACGACGGGACGGCCGGGTGCAATGAGAACGGCACCGGATCCACCGTGCTCACGAGGGGTGATGCCTCGTTCTGCTGGCGGACGACGGCGATGATCGGGTTAAACGGTTGGAATACCTGAATAGTTCCCAGATAGAACAGAGCCAGGAACACCCAGCTTCCGATAATCCGCACGACTTCGCGGTTTTCACCGACGAGACTGATGAGGAGACCAACCATTCTGCAGAACAGTGCAACGAGAAACATGATCCATTGAGCGCAAAGGACCGCTCGAACAGGTATGCCGGCGGGCCCCGCGGAAATGAACAGAAACGGTGAGCCAATCGCGACGAGCACGACGGTATGGATGACGGCGGAAATGAGTTTTCCGATGAGCAATGTTCTCACCGGAAGCCGAGTGCGTTCAAGCCACTCCGAATATCGAATGATCTCGGAGCCGGCAAGTCGATCCAGGCCTACAGAGATGCTGATCCCCGACAGCGCGATGAGCTGGAATATGGCGATGACCTCGAAGGCTGCGGGAACGGTCTGCGTGCTGAAGAACTCCATGAAGCCTCGTGAGGGCCAGAGGGCTACGGTCACAAGCGCCATTATTCCAATGTAAATTCCGTGGAGCACCCTGAACTGATGTGTCTTGAAATGGAGATTGATGGATTCTTCGATAACGGGATTAAAGGTCACTCGGCGCCTCCCGTGGGGCCGATGCGCATGACCATAACGTTCAGTTCAACGTGGCGTTCGAACGACGGTTCAATGGTAGACGGAATCAGTTCCGACGGTCTCCATCCGACCATCAACAGGGATCCCGGACCGTTGTCTGCCTCGGTTCGCTGTCTTCGCGAGAGGTCCTGGAGCAGTTGGGCCCGGTGACCCGAGAGCTCGCCGGCGGGCACGTACTGGTCCCATTCAATCTCGTCCCAGTCTCCAACGCCCGAACCCATCACGACATACTCGGTAATATCGTTCGGCATAAGGCCACCAATCAGGTTCGGGAATCCGTCGTTCAGAATCACGACGCCTTCAATGGGCGCATCGCTCTCGTTATGCAGTTCCACATTCGCATAACCGATGCCGCGCTGGACCCGTGCGTGAACATCAAGCTCGACAATCTGCATTGCTACGGTATTCTCGTGGCCCCACCGACCGACCGAAAGACTCAAGGAGCTCATCGAGCCGTCGGTCCGCAGGAGCTGCCCTCGATACTCGAGTGGAATGATGACCGGAGAACCGCCAAACTCTACGACGTAGTCTGCGCGCCGGCGGCTGAATAGAAGGACGTCTTTCGTCACAAGGGCGTACCCGTCATCCGGTCCCAGCTCAGCAACTTCAAGCGAGAACGCAAGCGCCTCGGGCGGCTGCTGACCAACCGTGAGCGTGAGATGGCTCAGCAGGGATGTCAGGCCTGCGACCATAACCAGAGCAACCACGCCCATCACGGAGCCCCAGCGAGTTGATCGACTTGCCACCCAGAGCAGGATACCCATGGCAACCACGAAAAAACTTGCGGCCAGACCCCCAACGAGCAGTCGGCTCGGGAAGTTGTATAGCGGCAAGTCCAGTTGATTCGCGAGAAGGTCGGTTTCAAAGACCCGCCGACTCACCGCTATTGGAATGAGTCCCCGGCGGCCAACCACGCTGAGTGTCTCGGCTTCAAGTTCGTCGGCCGCGGATTCCTCGAGCACCGCGAAGCGCGGTAAAAGAGAAACCCACATCCCGAGACTGGTCGTCGGAGCAACTCGAACGAACTGGGTGTAGTCAAAGGGTAAGACTACAATTTCGCCGCGGCCGAACCTCGTGTACGAGACGACCGAAGGCGCATCTGTGAATCGACTGACAACAGTTTGAGACTCCGACTCATCCGGGAGGACCGGCAGTCCGACTTTGTCAAACCCAAGATCACCAACGGTCACTACGTCAACCGACTCCGGGTTGAGTCCCGTCAATTGACGGAGGACGGCCGAGTCGGCCGGTCCGAGGTGGGCTCCTGCAGAGACGACCATTCGACCACCCGCAGCAACCCAGTTTCGGATTGCCTGAATCTGATCGGGCGTGAGTGCCTGTATTCGTGCATCATGGACAACCAGCAGATCCACTCCGTCGTATCCTTGCCATTGATCCGGGAGGTAGTCCACCAATGGATAGACCAGATCCAGAGATCGTCCGTTCCGGCTGTTGAACACCGGAAGGAGGAAGTCCAGGCTGGGGCGCCGGGAGAGAACGGCCACCAGAGCATTAGAAACGCTCCTGCCGACCAGTTTTACCTCCTGCTTCACGACAGTCGCGTTCTCATGGGTGATACGCACCTGGAGCGGATAGACAGCGGTTTCCAACGGGAGTACCACCGAGAAGGTCTTCACTACTCCGGAAGCGAGATCAAGTTCCCGTTGATAACTGTTGGTATGTTGATCCGGGCCGAATCGGTCCCGGCGGGTCAGTTCGACGAGAAGGGTCCCGTGTATGTCCGGACCGAGGTTCTGGAGCGTGAGTTCGATAGGAGTCCAACGGCCGGGCTTGAAAAGGCCGTTGAAGCCAATTCGTGTGTCAACGCGGACCACGAACTGGTCATCGGCCGCGACCCCGCCGGCGGCTGCGATGGTGGCGAGCAGAAACGCTACGACGAATTTTCGCACCACGGTCTCCGTCCGAAAGTATAACCACCCTTGGGGCCGGGTGACATCCCGATTGCGCGAT
>DAOWMR010000023.1 GCA_030642995.1 Spirochaetales bacterium | reverse complement strand
CTACCAGCGGCGGCTCACTGAGATTGGTAATGTTGATTTCGGAGATCTGATAGTACGTCCGGTGGAACTCCTGCGCTCCGACGAGACGGTCCGCCGGCGCATCCGCCAACGCTTTCGCTACATTCTCGTGGACGAGTATCAGGATTCCAATGTGGCTCAGTATGAGCTTCTCAAGCAGTTAGTGGATGAAACGAGTTACCTCTGCGTTGTCGGCGACGATGATCAGAGCATCTACGGGTTCCGCGGAGCAGAGGTCAGAAACATTCTCACCTTCGGTGAGAGCTTTCCGGGAACTGTCATCGTGCGGTTGGAGCAGAACTATCGTTCTACAGAACCGATTCTTCAGGTTGCGTCGGCAGTCGTCGGCAACAACTCATCGCGCCTCGGCAAAACCCTCTGGACCGAACGGAAGGGTGGGGCCAAACCGATGGTTGCCCTCTTGCCGGACCAGGATGCCGAGGTTGAGTACTGCCTTGGGCTCATCCAGGCTCCGCCGAGAACCACCGAGACCGCCATCCTGTATCGGACCAATGCGCAGTCCCGGTTGTTTGAATCGGCCTTTCTGCGTGCCGGAATCTCGTATCGCATCGTTGGGACCGTGAGATTCTACCAGCGCGAGGAGATCAAAGACGCCCTTGCCCTGCTCAAGCTCGCAGCGAACGCTCGGGACGAGGTCTCCTTCAGGAGGATTGTCAACAAGCCGGCGCGGGGGATCGGAGCCACGAGCGTTGGTCGGATCATGGAGCATGCCCCGGAGTGTGGCGGTGATCTGCTCGCGGCATCCACGGTCGCCTCTCCCGCGCTTTCAAAGCGTGCCGCGGGCTCGCTTCGTCAATTTGTCGGGCTTCTAACGAGCAGCCTGGCGTCACTTGATGGTGCGCAGCTTTCCGGCTTTGTGGAGCACCTCGTCAAGGGATCGGGCCTTTGGGAGTACCATGCTCCCGGCGGCCACCACCCCGATGAAATCATCGCCCGTGCGAAGATGGAGAACCTCGAAGAGCTCATCAACGCCGCGAGCCTCTATCCCGGTACGCGGGACGGGCTTGTTGAGTTGCTCGAGATGATCGAGCTGGATCGATCCAGGGAACAGGATCAGGATCTCACCGCGAAGGTGACATTGATCACCATGCACAATACGAAGGGACTCGAGTTTGATCGGGTCATTGTAACCGGTCTTGAAGAAGGGCTCTTTCCGCGTGGCGGCGATGAGGCACCCGACGAGATTGAGGAGGAGCGCCGGCTCTTTTACGTGGCCGTCACGAGGGCGCGGGATGAGCTCTACCTCACTTCGTGTGGGTATCGTCGTGTTCACGGCAGGATGATGGATTTTGTCCGGTCGCGTTTCCTCGACGAGATCCCCCGCGAAATGATTGAGCTTGACGGTGAGGATTCCAACACGCACCGGCACGCGGAGAATCCTTTCCCTGCAGGAACTTCCGTGTATCATGATGACTACGGGTCCGGTGTCGTCACAAAGAGTGGGTACACCGGTGACGAACTGGTCGTGCATGTGCAGTTTGAGTCCGGCCGGGTTGCCAGGTTTCTCCCGAAGTACGTCACGTTGGAGAAGGTCGATCATGACATCTGATGCGTCACATGAGTACGCCCGCGATGAGTTGTTGCTGCGGATTGGTTCTGTTCGGCGTGCGCGAGGGTATCGTCTCTACACGCACGCAGGGCGCCGGATTCTGGACCTGTATCAGGATGGCGGTCGGGCGATTCTGGGGCACGGCGGAGGCGGCATAGTGACCGCTTTCAAGAGCGGATTGGATCGAGGCCCGAACTCACCGCTCCCGTCGGTGTACACCGGAAGACTACAAGCCGCCGTGAGCGATCTGATACCTGAGTGTCGGGTGGTCCGGGTGTTCAGCAACCGTGAGCGTGCTCTGTCTGCGATCTCGCGGTGGTTCGATCGGCGTGTATCTCCGGCGGACGCATGCGATCCCGTCCACCCTGTTGACGTACAGGACCGTCAACGTGGCGGTCCGATACGGCTCTGGCGGCCTTTCCTGCCGTCCGCTCAGTCACCGTTTGAGGGGTTGCCTGAGCGGTGGGCGATACTTCCGATCCTCCCGACTGTGGGAGATTCGCCCCCCCAGGTTGTCCTGTTTTCGGCTCCGGAGGCGCCCGAGTCGGATATCATTGCGGGGTTCCGTCTGGCCGCGCTCGTTCGGGGCGTCTATGATCTCGTGTCCGATCCGGGACGGTCGAAGTTGAGGCTGCCGGGATTCACATCGGTTGGCCCCTATCTCCTTCCGGAGCAGGCCCGGCGTTCGTATTCGGATCGATCCAATATCCTGCTGGACCACGGCTTTCTCATGAGTCCCGTTGAGTCGGTACCGAGCATTGCGCCTGCCCAGATGTCGTCAGGTGAGTTGGCAGGGCTCAGACGCGCCGCCGCAATTGCTGTACAATTGGAGTCTGGAGATGGGAACTGAACAGGTGATTCTCATGCTCTCGCGATTCTCGCTGGGAGCGATAGCCACATTTCTCGCGATCCTGCTCTGGTCAAAGACGCGGGACACTGCGTGGATGCTCATCGTCGTCGGCACCATTGCGTACTACGGTGAAGTTGTGTTTTCCGCTCTTGAGTCGTTCGGCGTCATCCAGCTCGATGTCCTGAAGATTGGCGAGGTGGCCGTGTTCCCGATTGTTCTTGCCAATCTCCCCATCCTTTTCTTCATCCTGGCGTTTTTCGTGATGGTCGCGCGGCGCGTCCCCTGATTCTGCGAGGATACGCGAGACTGCGAGGATACGCGAGACTGGGAGGATACCCGAGACTGGGAGGATTGAGATGGCGTTCACCGGGCAATCACGGGCGGCAACCTCCAGCTGCTCGTGAAGATCACCGGAAACAAGCGGCGTGCGCACAACGGCGACGAAATCTCCCATCGCAAAGACTTCGGGAAGATTCTCCTCACATAGACCACAGCCAATGCATCTCTCACTGTTCAGCCGAACTCGGAACTGGATCATCATTGACAGAACCTACTGTCCGCACTCCCGCGGATCAACTTGAATCGACATCCGTCCTGGCGGCCCCAGAGGCAAACGCACATGACCACTCACCAATCGTGCTGATGCACGCCATTGCCGCATATGTACGTTTGCCCTGCGCAGGCCGGGGGATCGGGCACGGTGGTTGACCCTGCAATATAGCGACCACATGCGCTGCGTGGCGTGAGGACGTCCTCGCTCGGAATCGGCGCGGTTCTTGCGTATGCAAGAACTATGACGATAGCCACGCCTGCTCATTGTGGGAGTCCATTCGGGAAGTTCATCAGGCGGCATGAATGCGAAATATAGATGCAGGTCATTTGCAGGTATGGGTCGATGAAGCCGACAGAGTGGTAGAATTCGCGGTCGTTGACAGTGCAGATGAAGCACTGGTCTTTCAGGATGGGAAACTATTGCACTATCAGCACTGGGATCGAGACACCAATCCGACGAAGGCCACACCAGAAGACGTTTCCGCGTGGCTTCTGGACGATCACGGCCGATTGCAGTATTGCAGGATCCAAGAGAGTTACCGCAAGGAAATCGAACGATTACTTGAGGAGTTCTCTTTTGCCTACCACGACCTGAGCATAGACGGTGTGTGGGCGGTGGCGACAACACGACGGGGTACGGAGGAGATCAACGGATTCGAGATCCGATCCCACGACAGAATACTCGCCCTGAAGTGCGGATGGCTGGGTGAGAGGCGCACTGATGGGCCATTCGCCAAGCCGACCAGGGACTTGATCAAGCACTTCCGCAACCTGATCACGGTGATTGAACGAGAGCACCCGGAGAAGGCAGCGGTCGTTGAGGGTATTCGCAAGCAACTGGCTGCCGTCAATGCCTCCGAGTAACCGCGCTGTCTGTCCTACCCCGCCGGCGATTTGCGATGCTCACATGGAACGCTTGACTATAGAACGCAGACTCTGTTCAGCATAACAGACCCAACCATTGCGCGTTTGGGTTCAATCGCTACACGGCCGTGCCGGCCATCCACACTTGGGCCTCCCGTACTACCCTCTGCCGCACCACCTCTTCCCTGATGTGCGTTCGCCTTGGCGGCAGTTGACACCCGGGCAATTTTCGCTATCTTACTATGTACGCTTTTTTGCCGGAGGCCTTCTGACGCCTCGGCATCCTTACGGAGGAAGAGATGGTAGCATTGCTCGTCGGGATCATCTTCATCGCGTTTGCGGTTTACTCTGTGCTTCCCGTTGCGTGGTCGTTGCAGTGGTGGCCCTATGTGATCGACTTCCTCAAGGGGGGCGTTCCCATCCTGGCAATCTTCATCGGGCTGATTGCGGTCTTCATCGGCATTGCCGACATCAAGGACCGGATTGAGGCAAAGAAGGAAGAGGCCGAGGAAGCGGCGGCGGAAAAGGAAGCAGATTCAGAGAAGTAGGGCGCTTATCCGGCACCCTCATGTTGGACGGAAAAATGAAGACGGTCTATGTGAATCCAAAAGACATTCAACGGAAGTGGTATATCATTGACGCTGAAGGTGTAGTTCTCGGCAAGCTTGCGGTTGAAGTAGCGAAACTGCTGCGCGGTAAGCACAAACCAGAATTTGCCCCGCACCAGGAGATTGGTGACTACGTTGTTGTGATCAACGCGGGAAAGGTCCGGGTTACCGGCCGCAAACCGCTGCAAAAAATGTACTATCACCACTCGGGCTACCCTGGCGCCCTCAAGTCGACACCATTTGGCAAGATGATTGAGAACAAGCCAACCTATCCGGTTGAGCACGCAATCAAGGGCATGCTGCCCAAGAATCGATTGGGACGGAAGCTGTTTACTAATGTAAAGGTGTACGCAGAAAGCTCGCATCCCCATTCGGCGCAGAAGCCGGAACCATTCGTAGTAGAGTAGAGGAGCAGATACGGTGGCTGAGAATCTATCACGCGGGACAGGTCGGAGAAAGACCTCGGTTGCCCGCGTCTATCTTCGGGAAGGCAATGGCACAATCACGGTTAATGGTCGCGGAGTGGATGAGTACTTCGCCAGCCCCGTGCACGCGTATATCTGTCGGCAGCCTTTTGCAGTGACGGACAACGAAGGAAAATTTGACGTCCTCGTCAATGTTCATGGTGGTGGGCTGACCGGTCAGGCCGGTGCTATCCGTCATGGGCTTTCACGAGCCCTGGTTGAGCTGGACGATACCAACCGGGCATCGCTCAAGGCCAATGGGTTCATGACCCGCGACGCCCGCATGGTCGAACGGAAGAAGTACGGGCAGCCTGGAGCGCGGAGGAAGTTCCAGTTCTCCAAGCGTTAGAAGAGTACGATGGATAGCGGCGAGAGCGTTCAGATTGAACGGATGGTTCGCCGAAAGAGAGGGAGGCCCGGAGAAGAGATTGAAGTTCTTCTCTCGGATGCCTCCTCTTTTTTTGCCTCTCTGCAGGCTTGGCAGCGCAACCCCTTCCATGAAGGAGACACGCTGACGATGGATGAGGTTGCGACGCTGCGGGCGGCAAGCGCTGCCTTTGCCGCCCGAGCCCGCGCCATGGCTCTCCTCGCACGGGCCGACCATTCAGTGTTTCGCATGCGACAGAAACTTGTCGGTCGCGGGTACGACAGTTCAATCGTAGAGGAGGTCCTCACGGACCTCACCCGCAGCGGACTGCTTGATGATGCCCGCTTTGCCGGGAGCTGGGTCCGCGAGAGGATTCGGCGGCATCCGGAAGGACAACCCGCACTGATCGCAGGACTTCGGCAACGTGGAGTGGACTCGGCCACAGCCGAGTCCGCGGTTTCCACCGTGCTGGCGGAGGATGAGATCTCACTCGAAGACGCGGCTCAAACACTTGCCGCCCGGTTTCTCCGAGCGCGCGGATCCACGGCCGTTTCCGTATCCACCAAGATGATGCGGCGGGGGTTCTCACCGGCACTTGTTCGACGAATAGTTGCTGAACTCACCGGCAAGGACCCGGCCGAAACCGAATAGATAGAGCCCGCAGATATTCCGGGAACACACTGAAAAAGTCCATTGACATTCTGGATATTTAGGATATATCCTGACGGTACTCTCGAATCACAGAGGGGCAGTCTTGAACTGCAAGGAGCCGTGATGGCCAAGAACGACAAGAAAGTGCGTATCTTCTCCGCGTTGGAAGTTGCCAATATCTGCGGCGTTGTGAACCAGACTGCTATCAACTGGATCAAAAACGGTTATTTGAAGGCATTCACGACACCGGGCGGCCAATACCGGGTTTACTCGGAAGACCTGGTTGAGTTTCTGCATTCGCGGGGCATGCGTATGCCCGATGAGCTGCAGAGGATTCTTGAGAGCCAGCTGAACGTTGATACAATTCTGATTGTGGACGATGACAAAGATCTCAACAATCTCGTCCACCAGTATCTCTCAAGAAAGTACCCGGATTACCAGATCCATCAGGCATTTGACGGATTTGAGGCGGGGCGCATGTTGGCGGAGGCCAAGCCCGGCGTCGTGGTCCTGGACATCAATCTTCCGGGGGTGGACGGGCACAAGCTCGCGCGAAGCATCAAGGAAAACAGCGGAGTGACGAAGCCCATCATCGTGGCGGTTTCCGGTCTCGATGACCCGGCGGAGCGTGAGGCCATTCTCAACGAGGGGGCCGACGCCTTCATTGCCAAACCGCTGGAACTGGACAAACTTTACGACAAGATTGAGCAACTGGTAGCAGAGCGCAAAGACTCTCGGCCATAACGGTATGGCAGACCAAACGGTTCTTGTCGTAGATGACGACGATGCGGTCAGACTCTCGCTCCGCGACTACCTGGTGGAGCACGGTCACCGAGTCTTTGTGGCGTCCGACGGCGTTGGAGCAATCCAGCATCTTATCGATAACACTGTTTCTGTGATCGTCACGGACTACCGAATGGATCTCCTCGGCGGAGACTACTGGGTGCGTTTCCTCAAGCGGTTCTGCAGCGAGACTCCAGTATACGTCATCAGCGGGTTCCTTCCACCTGAGGTGGAGATCCCGTTCCCAGTCCTGACCAAACCCTTCAGTTACGGGGAGCTGGAGAGACGGATCTCCCAGGAGGGCGGGACCGAGCCCGCGTGAGCGCGCCTGCCCGGCAGAAAGCATTCATCGCCATCGTTCACGGCACCGTGCAGGGAGTCGGGTTCAGGTATTACGCGCGATCGGTCGCTCACCGCCTCGGCGTGCATGGGTATGTACAGAACCTTGCCGATGGAACCGTAAAGGTTGTCTGCGAGGGCTCAGAGAAAGCGGTTGACGCGATGGTGGCCTGGTTGAAAAGCGGGCCGCCCTCGGCGCGGGTGACCCACGTTGATTTTCAACCGTACGAACCGGCCGGCGGCTATCCCGCCTTTACCGTGGAGTTCTAGCCGATCAGATGCAGTAGAAAGCATCCTTTCCGGCGAAGCTTGCCGTGGAATCCAGCATGTCCTCAATCCGCATCAGTTGGTTGTACTTCGCCAATCTGTCGGATCGACTCATGCTGCCCGTCTTGATCTGGCCCGTTTCCAGCGCCACAACCAGATCGGCGATGAATGCGTCCTCGGTTTCACCGCTCCGGTGGCTGACCACCGCCGTGTACTTGGCCCGCTTGGCCATCTCAACTGCTTCGTAGGTTTCAGTAAGCGTACCAATCTGGTTCACCTTGATGAGGATGCTGTTCGCGATTCCCTCGTTGATGCCTTTGGTGAGCCGCTTGGTGTTGGTCACAAAGAGATCGTCGCCGACCAGCTGCACCTTTGAACCAATCTTGTCCGTCAGGTATTTCCAACCATCCCAGTCGTCCTCGGCCATTCCGTCCTCAAGCGAAATGATGGGATACTTCGCGGCCCAATCCGCCCAGTAATCCGCCATTTCAGTAGATCCAAGCTCGCGACCGTCGGACCACCTGAAGACGTACTTCCCCTTTTCCGCGTCATAGAACTCGCTCGCGGCCGGGTCCAGCGCGATCATCATCTGATCACCGATCTTGTACCCGGCGGTATCAACTGCTTGAAGAATCAGCTCAACCGCTTCTTCGTTGTTCTTCAGATTGGGAGCGAAACCGCCCTCATCGCCGACCGCTGTTGAGTACCCCTTCTCCTTGAGAACGGACTTCAGGGTATGAAAAACCTCGGCCGTCATGCGCACAGCTTCGCGGAAGCTCGCAGCGCCCACCGGCATAATCATGAACTCCTGGAAATCCACCGAGTTGTCCGCGTGCGACCCTCCGTTCAGGATATTTGCCATCGGCACCGGTAGCACGCTGGCGTGAAAGGATCCGAGGTATTTGAACAAGGGCACGCCGAGGTAGTCCGCCGCTGCGCGCGCAGTTGCCAGTGAAACACCAAGGATGGCATTTGCCCCGAGCTTTGCCTTGTTCTCCGTCCCGTCGAGCTCAATGAGGGTCTTGTCGATGTCAATCTGGTCAAGTGCGTCGAGTCCCTCGACTTCTGCGGCGATAACACTGTTTACGTTCTCAACGGCCTTCAGGACGCCTTTGCCTTTGAATCGACCCTTGTCCCCGTCCCGAAGCTCCACCGCTTCGTGTTCACCGGTTGATGCCCCCGAAGGGACGGCGGCTCGCCCGAATGAACCATCAACCAGGACTACGTCAACTTCAACCGTCGGGTTTCCCCGAGAATCAAGAATCTCCCGCGCTTCTACATATTCGATCGTGTTCACAATTGTTCCTCCCGCTGTACTTTGAGAATATCCCCAGTGGCCTTTGCTCTGTCAAGGTGTTGCGTTCGGTAGTACAATCTTGAACCATGCGATACAGCCGGCTGGTGTCCAAGACTGTCCGCGAAACACCGAAATCCGTCCATGCGCCCAGTCATGCCCTGCTCCTGCGTGGTGGATTCATCAGAGCGCTCTCACAGGGTTTGTACTCCTATTTGCCCCTCGGTACACGGGTGGTTTTCCGACTGAAGCGACTCATTCGTGAAGAGATGATTGCGCTCGGTGGGCAGGAGGTGTTTCTCCCACTCACCAATCCGCGGCAACTGTGGATTGACAGTGGGCGGGACGCAATATACGGCGACGACATGATTCGGTTTCAGGTCCGGTCGGGGAGGAATCTTGTTCTTGCCCCGACCCACGAGGAGGCTATGGTCGAGTTGGTCAAATCGGTGATCACCTCCTACAAGGAACTTCCGGTGTTCCTCTTTCAGTTCCAGACAAAGTTCAGAAACGAGGAACGAACCCGATGTGGTCTCATGCGGACGAAGGAATTCGTCATGAAGGACGGATATTCATTTCATCGCTCATTCACCGGACTCAACAACTTCTTCCCGCAGGTATTCGAGGCATATGCCAGGATCTTCAAGGCGTGTCGGGTTCCCGCCGTACCTGCCGAAGCTTCGGTCGGCATGATGATGGGGGACCGATCCTACGAGTTCCTCATGCCCACCGAGTTCGGGGACGATCTCGTCATTCGCTGTGCGGGCTGCGGCTACACCGCAAATGCGGATGTGGCTGTCGGGGATCTGGATTCGCCCGAGGAGGAACCGGCCGAGGTGAGGCGGGTCAATGCCGGGCACGCGCACACCATGGATCAACTCTCGGGCGAACTCGGGGTTCCGCGCAGCCGGCTGGCCAAGACAATGGTGTATTCACATAGCGATGAACTGATACTCGCGGTGGTGCGGGGCGATCAGGAGGTCAGTCCCGAGAAGCTCAGGGCGCTTGTCAAGCGGAGTCCTCTGACGCTGGCCGATCGTGATCAGTTGCAGTTCCACGGGATTCTCGCTGACTACGTGAGCCCAATTGGCCTTCCGAAGGACGTCATGGACCTGGACCTGAACGTCCGCGTGATCGTGGACGATGTTGTAGCCCGAACCCCCAATCTCACCATCGCGACGAATGAAGAAGGCATCTACCTCACCAACGTGAATCACGGTCGGGATTTCTCCGGCGAGATCGTAGGAGATATTTCGCGTGTATTGCCCGGTGCTCGGTGCCATCACTGCGGAGGTGAGCTCCGCAAGGAACGTGTGCTGGAACTCGGGCACATCTCCCGCTTGGGTGACTACTACTCCCGTCGACTGAAGCTCTCCTTCACCGACGCTGCCGGGCAACGGTTCCACCCCCCGATGGGGTCGTATGGCATGGGGCTTGGCAGACTGATGGCTGCGGTTGTCGAAGCGAATCATGACAAGCGCGGCATCAACTGGCCGCCTGCTCTTGCGCCCTATCGGTATTTTCTGATGGCAATTGGGAGGTCGGCAAAGCTTGCAAGGATAGCCGAGGAGATTCATGAGGAACTGGGCGATGATGTGCTGTTTGACGATCGGCGGATATCAATCAGCGCAAAATTCAAGGATGCTGATCTCATCGGCGTGCCGTACCGGCTCATCTTGAGCCACCGCACGGTGGACCGAGGCGAGGTGGAACTCCTTGCTCGTGGAATGCGTACGCCGCGCCGGCTGCCAATCAGCGGGCTCGCGGCGGTACTCGAGGATCTCGCAGAGGAACTGGATGAAGCGTGATATTCACCTGACCAGGGAGCTTGCCGATCAGATTGTGTTTGGCATGGAGAATCAGACCCACATGTTCTACCTGGATCTGGACACCCAGACAGTAGTTCCCGACTCATCCGATCTCGCTGATGTCGATGCTGAGCGGTACGTTCGACTCCCAACGTGGCAATCAGTGGACGGTTACAGTCTTATGACCCGGTTCGTGGCTTCCCTGAGAAATCCCATGTACCGAGAACGTCTCCGCACAATTCTCGCTTCCGGAAGGGGCGCCTTCCGCCAGTTCAAGGATGTGATTGGCGAGCGTGAGGACATTGAGCGGCTCTGGTTGGCCTTCAAGCAGCGGGAGATGCGGAAAATCGTGGCCGGCTGGGCGAATGATCTCCGTGAACTTTGGGGGCTCGAACGACAGGAACTGAGCGAAGACGAGGAGACCCTTCCGCTCATCGCGAGCGACTTCATTATCTCGGATGGCGACGAGGTCCAGCAGGATCTGGTGAGAGCCTTGGATCGCAAGGCGTTTGCTGAGAACTACGAAAGCGATTCGGGGCCCCTCGTGGATCTCCTGTACGACTATCATCGTGCGGGCATACCGGACCCGGGAGATCCTGATTCCGCAGTCCTCGTTGCTGAGACCCCGGGGCAGGAGGTCGCCGGCTTCGTGTGGGCCGTCACTCTTCGACGAGGAGAGATCGTCGTTACGGTAGTGGCGCAGCTGTATGTACTTCCGGAGTACCGCGGCATGGGTCTGGCCCGCGCGCTGCTCCGCGAGCACCTTCTCCGTTGCCACGATCGTGGCTATTCAGAGGCCGTCGTTGAACTCATTGGACATGCCTGTGAGTATGCGGATGATCTATCTGAACTGGGATTGGCTCGCGACAGTGGGACCATGCGAATCCGCCTGGATCACTGGTTTCGCGAGAACGAGAGTCCGTAGACCGGCGCGAACAGACCGGACATACCAAGGGCTATTCGCGGCGGTTCAATTGATCCTGCCGGATTTTCTCGGCGGAGCCGTGGAGTTCTTCGAGCCGCGCCATGACGGTGTCGGCGACGTGTTGCTTGGGATCCGTTCCCTCCGGTACGGAGTCCCGAGCGGCGGTCCTGAACTCCTCACATGAGAGTGGTTCCGATATCTGCAGGATCATCACATCTTTCGTTGCGAGATCCCGACTCATGTCCCCTGTGGGATGTATCTGAAGCAGATTGCCGGCTATTCCAACGAAGATCGTCGTGTCGAACGACTTGAGGTAGGAGTCCACTTCCTTCACCCCACGTTTCGAGTCCGGTTTGCCGGGGCGATATCGGGTTCCTGAGGGAAACAGGAGGATCATCCTGCCGGTATGTTTCAACCGGATCATTTGGCGGGTCGCCGCCATGTTCAGCTGCTTGCTCCGCTTCTGCTCCTTGTCCAGGAGTTCCGGGTCTGTGATGCTGTCCAGACTCCGGGAGGGATAGATGACCAGACGCGTGTAGGCCTCCGAGAAGGCCCTCACAAATCCGCTGTCCTCGTTCAGCTTCATGCCGGCCATTGCAACAATTGACTCTGCAACCGCTGCTTGCTTCTGGCGGGCAAGGAGGTAGTAGAGGCTCGGAATGTCGAAGTTGGAGTAGTGCTCCATGAGTATGAGGCACGATTCCCCCGAGCGAGACCGCGCGTGAAGTTGGGCGAGGTTCTCAACACCCATGATCGCGCTTCCAGGGAGAGCGAGTTCACCCAGCGTCTGGTCCATGAGACGTCGATTGTCGGTGTTTGCTTCCTGGTAGACGGTTTCGGTCGTCACCACGCGTGGCTGGCCGGAATTCGCAACCATAGTTTGTCCCCGGTCGGCATATACCTCACGGATGGGCCCGAGCACTTCCGGCCTCATTGCCTCCTCCTCAAGGAATGAATGATGCTTGATAGTTCCGCAATGGAGCTGATAGTCGAAATCCCCGGCTCCTCCGCCGATTCAGTGGCGATATGGACGGCATATCCTCCAAGGTCACGAAACGGCAGGAGGTATTGTAACACGTCATCCGCAAAGAGTGTCGTGCCCGGTTCCGCGCCGGCAATTTCGAGGGCCCGGCTGTAGGCCTCGGGCGCAGGCTTACCGGCAAGGCTGTTGAGCCTGATATCAAAAATGTGCTGAAATCTGTCTCGGATTCCAAGCCACCGGAGAACCCTTTCGGCGTGTTCCATCGGAGAATTTGTGAGGACCGACGCAGGAAGATCAATCTCATCAAGGGTATCCTGTGCGGTTCTCCGATCCTCAGCGGTGAGGAATTCGCCCAGATTGGTGGGATGAACAAAGTCAATGAACACCTCAATTTCCGAGAGATTATGCTCCTGCATGAGCCACTTGAGGGTTGTTCCGTATCGTGCGAGACCGGATCGACGAAGCTCAGCCGCGCGATCATGAGAGACATCGAGATGCCGAACGACGAACTCACCCATGCGATCGCCCATGAATCTGCCCAGGCCGCTGGACTTGGGATAGAGAGTGTTGTCGAGGTCCAACAAGAGATACTGGATCATGGAGACCGCTACGGCAACTGAACTACGCTGACAGCCATCCCGTTCACGTTCCAACGCCGGGAAGCGTTGTTGGGATCGGGAAGTCGGAGACCGTCTATCATGAAGTAATAGAGGTGTTCACCTTCCGTGAGACGGACCGTGCGCGAGTACAACCCCGGTTGAATCTCAGCCATTGGTGTCATGAACGGGTCCCATCCATTGAAACTACCAACGAGTGCAACTGATTGGCCGGATTCGGCGGGAATTCGAAATTCAACGAACCCTCCCGAAGAAACGGCCGGATATTCCACTCTGCCGGTGCGGGCTATTGGTACCTGGAACTCAGAGATCCGAACGCCCCAGCGGTCCGTAACCTCGGAGGGTGCATGTGGATCAACCGTCCAGATACCGTCCACGACGAGGCGGTACCGGAAAGCCGAAACATGCGGCGGAGTTGCGATGATCAGGATGTACACGCCGTTGTCGTTCAGGCCGAATGGGTAGAGTTGGCTGTAGGTTTCGTGTTCGAACGCCGCCTGGACGGTGTGAATCTGTCCTTCCTTCGCTGGTCCCGGGAAGCGGTAGCTGAACAGGATGGATCCACCGAACAGCCGTGGCGGTTCCGCCTCTCTTAGCCCGCCGGCCTCCAGGGCGAGATTCGGATTCTGAGAATATACAGCTCCGATGAGAAACAAACCAAGAAAGAGTCCGACAAAGAATGTTGCTATCCGTTTCATGGGTTCCACGCTTCTGATACACTACATCAATCGACACCTATCGACTGTGCCTTAACGACTGCGGAAATTCGCCGAAAATGTGAACAGGATATGCCATCTCTTCAGGAAATACGCGAGTTTAATGATTCTCTAGTTCGGCTTGCAGATGAGCTGGATGTCATCAGGGAGTGGGGCGAGGAAGTTGAAGTCCTGCCTGAGCCTGATGAAGGACTGGATACTGATCTCTCTTCACTCCTTGCCGACACAGGAGATCTGGCCGAGGTAGGAGAAACCGGGGATATCGGCCCAATACCGGCCGAAGAAGCGCCGGACGAGACGGCGCCTGATTTCGCAGACCTCCTGGGTGACACGATCGAAAGCAGTCACGCGGATGATGTTGCAGAAGACGTTGCGGACGACGTCGAAGCAGGCGCAGAATCGCCGTTCACCGAGGAGTTCCCGGAACCTGCTTTCGAGAGCGAGATTGGGGAGATTCCGGAGACGATACCGGTTGAAACGGACGAGAAGACTGAGGAAGAGATTGACTTCAGTGACTTCGAGGCCTTGCTGAGCGATGAGCCGATGACTGAATCGGTCGAAACCGAATCCG
>DAOWMR010000313.1 GCA_030642995.1 Spirochaetales bacterium | reverse complement strand
TCGAGCATTTCCACAACGGTCACCTTCACGCCGAAGGTACTCAGCACGTGCGCGAACTCAATGCCGATATAGCCACCGCCGAGAACGATGATCGACTCGGGAAGCTTCTCCAGCATGAGCGCTCCGGTAGACGAGAGCACTTGTTTCTCATCAAACTCGAAACCGGGAATCTCCCGTGGCCGGCTTCCCGTGGCAATGAGGATCTTGCCGGCACTGACGGCCTTGCCGTCGATCTTGACCGAATTCTGACCGTCGAGAACAGCGGTTCCCTCGATGTACTCCACCTTGTTCTTCTTCAGGAGCGCCTGGACCCCCTTGCTCAACCGATCCGCCACCTGACGGCTCTTCCGGAACACGCTCTGGTAGTTGAATTCCGACAGGTCCACGCCAATCCCCATGGCTTCGAGATCCCGTCGATAGTGAAAGATCTCCGCCTGGTGAATGAGGGCCTTGCTCGGGATACACCCAACATTGAGGCACACCCCACCGGGCTTGTCCTTCTCCACCACAGCAGCCTTCATTCCTAATTGCGATGCACGGATCGCGGCGACGTATCCGCCGGGCCCTGATCCGATGACGAGAAGGTCGTAGTCGTAACTTGCCATCAATTGCTCCTGTTGATCAGAATAAAACGCGAACCGGGGACTCGATAATCCGCTTGAGTTCGTGGATGAATCGTCCACCGGCAACGCCGTCAATGACACGATGATCACACGAAATGGTCATCTTCATGACCTGTGCGACTTCCAGCTCGTCACCGTCACCCACCAAGACGGTTTTTGCGATCCTGCCCACGGCGAGGATTGCAGATCCCGGAGGATTGATAATTGCCGTGAACTCCTGTACCCCAAATGAGCCGAGGTTGCTGATGGTGAAGGTGGCTCCGGTGTACTCACTTGGTTTAAGCTTCCCTTCGTCCGCCTTGGCGATGAGCATTTTGAGTTCCCGGTCAATGTCAACCACACCGCGATTTCCGCAGTTGCGAACGATTGGTGTGATCAATCCATTGCCGCGATCCACGGCGAGTCCAATGTCTATTGAGCCGAACTGCAGGATATGGTCGCCCTGCCACGAGGCATTGATCCCCGGATGTCGTTTGAGCGCCTCCGCGACGAACTTCATCAGAAATGCGTTGAAACCGACCTTCTCCGGCAACTCGTTGTTGAGTTGTTTTCTCGCTGCCAGTGCACTTCCCATTCGGACCGAGCTCTTCAGATAGTAGTGTGGCGCGGAGAACTTGCTTTCGCCCAGGCGCCGTGCTATGACCGCGCGGGCGCCGGCGACGGGGATGGTGATGTTTTCGCCCGGCTGCATGGACGCAGGGCCTGACTTCTCCGCGGCTCCTGCCGCCCCTACCGGTGAAGCCACGCCGGGAACAAGCTGTTCAACGTCGCGCTTCACAATTCTGCCCGCCGGACCGGAACCGGGCACCTGGGCGATGTCAATTCCACGGTCGACAGCCATCTTCCGCGCCAGCGGAGAGGCTTTGGCCGCTCCGCCGGAGATTTGGGCTCCCGCGGACTCGGTGACGGCCGGCGGGGTGGAGGGCTCAGCGGAGGTCGGGGTCGCGGTGTCGGCCCGCCCCGTGGTCGTATCCTGGGCCGGTTTCTCAGCCGACAGTTCGAGGTCCGAGACATCCTCACCCTCGTCACCGAGGATCGCGATTGTTTCGCCTACCTTGGCAGTTGAGCCGTCACCCTTGATGATCTTCAGGAGAACGCCTTCCTGAGTGGACTCGTAATCCATGGTCGCCTTGTCGGTCTCTACCTCGCAGAGAACCTCGCCGGCGGAAACGGTCGATCCTTCCTTCTTGTTCCAGGCGACAATCGTTCCCTCCTCCATTGTTGGGGAGAGGGCGGTCATCAGTACTTGCTCAGCCATGACTACTACTCCATGTACAGGACTTGCTTCGCGGCGGCCACAACCTTTTCCACGGTCGGCTGAACGTGAAGCTCCATCCTGTGATTGTACGGCATCGGAACGTCTTCGCTCGAAACGAGCTCTACCTGCGCGTCCAGAATATCAAAGCAATTGCGTGAGACAAGCCACGCCACGTGGCTTCCGAAGCTCGCGGTCGGCCATGATTCGTCAATGACCACCGCGCGGTTGGTCTTCCGAACCGACTCATAGATGGCATCCTCATCGAGAGGACGAAGTGATCTGAGATCGATTACCTCGGCATCTACACCTATCTTCGCCAACTCGTCGGCCGCTCGCAAGACCATGCGCACCGGCTTTGAGTAGCTGATCAGGGTTATGTCTGAACCGGACCGTTTGATATCGGCCTTGCCGAGAGGAACAAGATACTCCTCTTCAGGGACCTCCCCGGTCCACGAGTATGCCATCTCACTCTCGATGAGAACCACGGGATTGTCATCCCGGATCGCAGACTTGAGAATCCCCTTGGCGTCGTAGGGCGTGGAGAACGATGCAACCTTGAGGCCCGGTATGTGGACGAAGAGACTCTGCAGGGCCTGCGAATGTTGCGATGAGAGGTATTCGGCAGGACCATTCGGACCTCGAAATACGATCGGAACATTGAGCTGACCACCGGACATGTGACGCATCTTCGCCGCATTGTTGATGACCTGGTCAATCGCCAGAAGCGAGAAGTTAAAGGTCATCCATTCGACCACCGGGCGCAACCCGACGGTGGCGGCGCCAACGGCCAGACCGGTGAAGCCCAATTCGGCAATGGGCGTGTCCAGAACACGCGGGCTCCCGTACTTGTCCAGCAGACCGCGGCTTATCTTGTAGGCCCCGTTGTACTCGCCAACTTCTTCTCCGAGGAGAAAGACACGTTCATCGCGGGCCATCTCTTCGTCCAGAGCCTGATTCAGGGCTTCTCTGATACTGATCTCAGCCATTGTCTCAGCTCCTTACGCGTAGATGTCTTCGTATATCGATTCAAGCGGCGGTTGATCACTTGATTCCGCAAAATCAACCGAGTCCTGGACAGTGCCTTTGACCTCGTCGTCCAGCTTCTTGTACTCAGGCTCGGTCAGCATCTTCGCATCAGTCATGAGCTTCTTCATGATCAGAATCGGGTCACGCTCCTGGTACGACTCAACTTCATCTCGCGTCCGGTACTTCGCCGGGTCGCTCATCGAGTGCCCTTTATACCGATAGGTCTTGATATCCACGAGAACCGGGGTCTCATCCTTCCTCGCAAGCTCGGCCGCCTGCTTGATGCCCTCAAAGACAGCGAGTACGTTCATGCCGTCAAGAGTCATCCCCGGCATATCAAATCCGGTTGCCTTCACCGCGAAGTCCTCAACTGCCGACACACGCTTCACGGCTGTACCCATACCAAACCGATTGTTCTCAACAATGTAGATGGCCGGAAGTTTCCAGACCGACGCAAGGTTGAGGCTTTCGTGGAAGGCGCCCTGGTGGATGGCCCCGTCCCCGAAGTAACAGAGGGTGACTCCAGAGGCTTTCTCCCCCATGACCTTCCGGCGGTACATCTGTGCAAACGCAGCACCGGTTGCCATGGGTATCTGTGCCCCGACGATTCCGTTCCCGCCCAGGAAGTGTTTCTCCGCATCAAACATGTGCATGGAACCGCCCTTCCCTCGGGAACAGCCGGTAACTTTGCCGTACAGCTCCGCCATGATAGCCCGTGGATCCATCCCGCATGCAATTGCGTGACCGTGATCCCGGTATGCGGTCAGCACATAGTCCGTGGTGAGGTCCAGCGCGGCTATTGAACCCACGGCGACAGCCTCCTGACCATTGTAGAGATGGCAGAACCCGCCGATCTTACGCACACCGTACATCTGCGCCGCCTTCTCCTCAAAGCGTCGAATGAGCACCATCTTGCGGAGGAGCGGCAGCAGGAACTTCTTGTCGTACACCCCGACGCCGGCAACCCTATTTGGTTCTGTGTTCACTTTCTTGCTCTGGTTCTTGCTCACGGCTTCAGTTCTTGCCTTGGCCATCGTTCCCCCCAATCCTTGTGACAGTTCGTTCCCCCGTCATTGGCTTGAGTTGCACTATCTCATCAATCACAGTCTCCAGAACCACAAGATTGGATTCGTCCGGGTTCATCTTCCAGAACAC
>DAOWMR010000214.1 GCA_030642995.1 Spirochaetales bacterium | reverse complement strand
GGCTATCATTGCCGAGGGTTTTCTGGAAGCGGAGAAT
This sequence comes from Spirochaetales bacterium, assembly GCA_030642995.1. Taxonomy (GTDB): domain Bacteria; phylum Spirochaetota; class Spirochaetia; order DSM-27196; family SLST01; genus JAHOYX01. The sequence continues at coordinate 5,560 of DAOWMR010000214.1, read as the reverse complement.
CATGAAGACGCGCTTCAGGTTGCCGTCGAAGCGGCCCGGCTTGTCGACGAGATCCCGATGTCCACCGAGGTCGTCCGTCTTCAGCTACGGATAGCAGAACTGCTTCTCGCCGTTGATGAGACCGACACCGCTCGTCGGTTGATCATTGAAGCAACGACATTCACCGAGGCGCTCCGGGACGAAGCTGCTCAGGCTGACCTGCTGCCCGTCATTATCCAGGCCGCCATAGCCGGTGATGACGAAACCCGAGATCTCCTTCCGGCGGCCGTGGATCCGGTCTATATCATTGAGGACACGGGCCTTCGAGCTCAAACCTTTATTGCGATAGCAGAGGCGTATCAGTCGGTTGGCGTCGGCCAGTCGGTTACCGGGCTCCTTCAGCAGGCAATCCCCGCAATCCGCAGCGTCGCCGATCCGTTTCGTCGCGCAGATCTCTTCGCCGGCCTGTCGTGCCGGGCATTTGCCGCTGGCGAGGACGATCTCGGTCGTGCGCTCGTGGAAGATGCCCAGGAGCAGTTGATCAACGGCATGGTCAATGCTGATCCGGACCCGGATACTGTCGCAGCCGTTCTCAAAGCCGTTACCCGTGACCGAGGGGGGACGGAGGCCATGATCTCGGTTTCCGGCATTAGGGATAAACACGCACGTGCGGTCGGATACCTGGCCGTCGCTACGGCAGAGGGCGCCGGACCCTCCGCCGAACTCGCGCTCGGCCGTGCGGTTGATGTTGCCTACTACATCGTCGATACCCAGTCGTATGGCGCCCTCATGACATCAATCTCGTATGCGTACTTCTCCATGGGGCTCCGCGCCGATGCTCTCGATACGGCCGGGTACGCGGCGGCGCGGCTTTCGGAGAATCAGGCCGCCATGAGCAACGCGGAAATGCTCAGCCGGTTGGGCGGAGTCTACGCTCTCCTTGATCGAATCGATTTACTTCGCGAGTATCTGCCGCGAATTGAGGATCCGTACTTGCGCGGTCTGATCTCTGTTGCGGTTGCCGAACACCTCATCGATGAGGGACGGCAGGGCGTTGCCGACGACTTCCTCGTTGACGCCCTTCTTGAGGCGGATAACTCGGATTTCCTCTCCGACAGTTTGCGGGAGAGAATCGTGCGGGGATTCGCTCGGTCGGGCAATTACACCTTGGCCATCCGAACGGTAGAGCGAATGTCGGATCACTCTCTGCGGGCGAGGGCTGTGGCATTTCTTGGATTCCATGCAGATCCGAACGGTGGTCTTTCGGATTCCCAGCTGAGTGATCTTCAGGCAGTGTTGGGGCTGTAGATCCCGTTATCCCGGTCCGATTGTTGTCCCAAGGAAATCGCGATCTTCAAGAATGGCCTCAAGATTGTCCAGATCACGACCGTCGGCGGCAATCACCTTCATACCAAGCTTGGCAGACCGTCGGGAGGCAACCGGATCGAAGGGGGTGTTCTTTCCCGGGATCCATTCCTCTCCTGCGATTTCGAGGAATTCGCTCCAGGTGATTGCGATCAGCGGTTCCGCGTCGGTGTTGGTTTTTGGGTCAGCGGTGTAGATCTGCTTGATGTTCGAGAGATTGATAACGGTCGTTGCGCCGAGCGATTCAGCGAGGCGGACGGCCACGTTGTCGGTAGAAAAGCCCGGCTTCCACCCTCCGGCGATGACAACCCTTCCCGTAATCGGTCCGGGCGCCGTGGGATCAATGACAACCGGGTCCGGGCACAGATTTCCGAATGCAGCCCGCACAACTTCGGCATTGACCCGAGTTGCGGCAATCCCGATTCTATCCTGCGTTACCGGCGGGCAGTCCGGATCCATGTTCCGTGCGGCCTGTTGGTAAACCCGAGCGGTCGCCCCGCCGCCGATTACGAGTGCAAGTCGCCAGGCGGTATCGCAGCTCAATCGATCTCGCATCCGATGCACGAAACTGTTGACGAATTCGATGTCAACGTGGTCCGGGACTACGATGGAACCACCGAGCGAAATCACCGTCGTATGTGACATAGCAGGGCGATCGTAAACGCGAACAGAGGACAATTGCAAGCTCCGGCACTATATTGATAGCGGATGAGTTTTGATCTGACGGCGCTCCTTCGGGATTGGCCCTACGACTCAAATGACAGAATGCGGATTGTAGAGGCTGAGGACGGCAGAAGCGTTCTTCAAGTTCGGCAACCCCTCGGCGTGGAGCAGTACGAGCTTGATGGTCGGCCTGATAGAGAACGGCCGTTCAGCCGCGAGTCGGTAGTCGCTGAGCTGGACAATCGGCTGGCGGAGTACAAGGAAACGACCGGCGACGATGAGGGGTTTGAGTTGTCCCACGAAGACTGCACGATTATGCAGAGCGAGGGAATTCTCTACTATTACCGTTACCTGTTGCTCTTCCAGCTCAACGATTTTGAGCGTGTCATACGGGACACGGAGCACAATCTTCGGATCTGCGAATTGCTCAAGAACTATTGTACGGACAAGGAAGACCGAAATGCCGTGCTGCAGTTCAAACCATACATCGTTCGTATGAATGCCATGGCGCGGGCGATGCAGCGGGTTCGTGATAATGACTCGGATGAGGCCAGGACCATTCTCGATCACGCCGTTGATGAGATTCAGGCCCTCGAGAAGATAGATTCGCCGGCGTTCCAGTTTGAACGTGTTCGATCCGTCAAGTATCTGCGTTCCGCTCGTGATCAGATTACTGATCGCCCTGCGGATCCCAGAAAGAAGCTCGAGCATGAATTGCGGCAGGCGGTGGACCAAGAAAACTACGAACGTGCGGCGCAGATCCGCGATCGCATCCGCGGGCTCTCATAGAGTGACTCGGCTTGACAAAAGGTTTCGAATACGGAAGATCGAAGGCTACCTATGGCGCACCCCCGGAAATCCTCACTTCGCATAATCTTCGTTGCTTTTTTCCTGATTCTTGCGTCTGTGACGGTCTCCAGTCAGCAGATTCTCACCGCTCTCGAGTACTTTGACACAATCGGCGTAAACTATGCCGAGATTACCGACTACATAGCCACCATGACATGGTCCGATGAAACCGGTTCAATGAGTGGTACCCTTTACTACAAACATCCAAATCTGATTCGGATCGATTTTGACTCTCCCGAGGAGCAGGTGCTCGTCTCCAACGGGGAGTTATTCATGGTATACGTGCCGGCGTTTAACGTCGTGCTCCAGCAGGAACTGCGCGACATTCCAGGTGAGGCGCCGGGCGGACTCGCGACGCCGGAGGGTCTGTCCCTCATGCGACGCAATTTCACTATCGCCTACCTGGAGGGCCCTGAGCCGGTGCCGATAGACGAAGATTCTGATCTTCTGGTAACACAGCTGCGGCTGGACCGGAAACAGGTTACCGAAGGATTCCGACAAATCGTCCTCAGTGTGGATGAAACAGGCTTCATCAGACGTATCCTTGGGACCAAGGTCGATTGGGAAGAGGTGCGACTTGATCTGGACGACATGGAGATTAATCAGAACATTCCAACAGCTCGGTTCGACTATCCACCGGAGGCCGATGCGAGCATTTACGAGAACTTTCTCTTCCAACCAGAGGGATAGATGGAATCGATTGGCGAGAAACTGAGGCAAACACGCGAATCCAAAGGATACACGATTGAACAGATCGCTCGGGATACACATATCGCCAAGCGTTTTCTGGAAGCGCTCGAAGACGAAGATTTCAGCGTCTTCCCCGGTGATCCATATCTCCTTGGCTTCATGCGTACCTACTCCGAGTACCTCGGGCTTGAACCCGAGGAGGTCGTTGCCCTCTACAAGAACCTGAAGCTCCAGGAGCAACCGGCTCCAATTGACGAGCTTATCTCGAAGAGCCCCGCCCGACCTGTGGGGCGAATCATTCTGATCGTGGCAGCTGTTGTTGTGGTCCTGGGAATGGGGGGCTACTTCCTGTTCTTCGGCGGCATACTGAGCCGTGATCAGGCGGTCGCCGAGGTTTCGGAAAGCCCGCTACCGTCCGGAAGCACTTTTGAGCTCACCGGCGAGTGGGTGGAGCAGCGCTTCGGACAGGGAGATCGAATTGTGGTTCCCATCGCCGGAGATCAGTACGCCATGGACCTGGCTGCCGTAACCGACGTGCTGGTGATCGATACTCCGGAGGGGAAGGTCGTCGTTGGGGTTGGAGAAGAGATCTCACTTGACCTGAACGGTGACGAGCGTTCGGATGTGCGCCTTATCCTTCGCAGCGTGGATACCTTGGATTCACCTCCGACGGTAGTCATGCGAGTGAACCGAGGAGCTGTTGATCCGGTAGCAACTGAACCGGTATCGGGTCAGGCCGTCGCGGTTGAAACTGGTACGCCTGCGGTCGGCTCAACGAATGAGCCGTCGCGCCAGGAAGAGGCCGTGGCAATTGTGGAGTTTGCAACACGTGAGGAATTCTTCGTTGAAGTCCGGTTTGAGGGGTACTCACTGTTCCGATACGAGGTGGACGATGAACCCCGCGTTGAACAGTACTTCCAGGAGGGGCAGACTCTCCGCACGAGTGTTCGCGACCAGTTCCGTCTCTGGGTATCCAACGCCGGCGTGGCGAGGATGCGAGTTGCGGGCCAGGACATAATCCTCGGATCAGAAGGACAGGTTACTGCGGCGCTGATCACCTGGGCCGATGTTCCTGATTCATCAAACGTTCGTCTTGAGCTCATCCCTGTCTACTAAACGATTTCTTGACCGGCCTACTTATTTCATTGAGAACCTCGGTTGCGCCAAGAACCAGGTGGATGCCGAAGTCATGATGGCCGCTCTGGCGAAAGACGGTTGGGTGAGAAGTGCGGAGCCGGATGACGCGCAAGTGATCATTGTCAATTCGTGTGGATTCATTGAACCCGCAAAGCAGGAATCAATCGATACCGTACTTGATCTGAGCCTTCGGCATTCGGGCGCGAAAATCGTGATGACCGGATGTCTCTCGCAGCGCTATCCTCACGAACTCGCCGACGAGATGCCGGAGCTGTCCGGGATCATCGGGAACCGGACCCCCGACCAGATCGCCGAGTTCCTGCGGCAGATGCTGGGGTCGGATGCTCGAGTATTCGTCCCTGGAACGCGGGCTATCGTTCCCGGAACGCAGGCCACCGTTCACGTTCGCGGTGAGTTGCTTTCACTCCCCGGTTCTGCCTACGTGAAGATCTCCGAGGGATGTGATCATCGATGTTCCTTCTGTGCGATCCCGCTTATCCGAGGCCGTCTCCGAAGCCGCCGTGTTGACGATCTTGCCGGAGAGGTCGGCCGCCTCGTTGAGTCCGGGATCCTGGAGATCAATCTTGTTGCTCAGGATCTCGCCGCTTTTGGTCAGGACACCGGGGAGAACCTCCTTGAACTTCTCGAGAGACTCCTGAGTATTGACGCCCACTTCTGGATTCGCCTCCTGTATATCTATCCTGAGCACTTCCCGGAGGCGCTTCTTGATCTCTGTGTCCGTGACCCACGGGTGCTTCCATACTTCGATATTCCAGTACAGCACGCGTCGGCCGCCGTCCTGAAACGTATGGGCCGTCCGACCACTGCGCGGCAAAACCTTGCGCTCATTGAGCGAATTCGCAACCGTCTCCCGGAT
>DAOWMR010000149.1 GCA_030642995.1 Spirochaetales bacterium | reverse complement strand
TAAGGCGAGCAACTGGTATAGTCCAGCCCAACGCTGCGGACGTAAACGATATTCTCCGGCTCAGCACCGTGCTCACCACAGAGACCCATCTTGAGGTCAGGCCTCGTCATCCGCCCGCGCTCTGCAGCGATGGCGATGAGTTCTTTGACCTGGGGTCCGAGCACCTTGAACGGGTTGGCCTCCAGGAGGTCGAACTCGTTGTAATCACTGAAGAAATTGTTGAAGTCGTCACGGGACAGACCGTTGGTCGTTTGTGTGAGGTCGTTGGTCCCAAAGCTGAAGAACTGTGCGTACTGCGCAATGTGGTCCGCACTCAACGCGGCTGCGGGCAATTCGATCATGGTGCCGACCTTGTAGTCCAGACTGGGACCTTTGAACTTCTTCTTGACCGATTCTTCAATCTCCTTAATCCCGACGATTGCCTTGCCCTCAATCCGCTTGCCGTTCCGAATGGTCTTCATTTCATTGGCGCTCATGATCAGCGGGATCATGATTTCCGGCCTGGGATTTAGTTTCTCGCTCTTCAGCTTGTAGGCGGCCTCAAAGATCGCCTCCACCTGCATGTTGTAGATCTCGGGGTAGCTGATAGCAATGCGAATACCGCGGTGCCCGAGCATGGGGTTGAATTCCTTCAACAGGTCGCACCTGGTGCGTATCTCAGCCTCGGAAATCTTGGGATACTGCTTTCGGAAGTACTTGATGAACTCTTCCATGCTCTCCCGCGTGTGCGGGAGGAACTCATGCAGCGGTGCGTCAAGCAGCCGGATGGTGACCGGGAGTCCGTCCATGATCTTCAATAGCTGGTAAAAGTCCTTCACCTGGAACTTCTTGAGCTCGGTTAGCGCCTTTTCTCTTTCCGGGCGACTCCCGGTAATGATCATGGCCCGGAACTTCAGGATCCGGTCTGCGGCAAAGAACATATGCTCGGTACGCACCAGGCCGATCCCGTGCGCATGGAATTTCCTGGCGAGCAGGGCGTCCTTTGGCTGATCACCGTTGCAGTGCACGTCAAAATCGGGGGTGATGTGTTTCTCACAGATATCAAGGAACTCAAGAAGACCGCTTCCCTCGGGACTCGGCTTTGTGAGAACGCCCTTGCCGAAGTAGATGACCGGTTTCTCATAGTAGGGCACATTCAGGGTGATGTAATCGCCCTGCTTGACAACCTGTTTCCCGATCGTCATCTGCTTGTTGCCCCACCGAATATCCTGCCGGACCAGAGCTACTTTTCCCAGGCTCCGCGCCACAACGGGCGCATGGCTTGCATAGCCGCCTTCACTCGCAAGGACGCCCGTTGCAACCTCAATTGCCTTGACGTCTTCGGCCAACGTCGATTCCATGGCAAGTATGAAATTGGCATCCTCGTCCTTCTGGACGGCCATCCGGTACGCCTTGATCAGATCATCGGTCTTGAAGTAGACGCGTCCAATCGCGCCACCAACCGATCCAGCAATGCCGCCGGTCACCGAGGCAACATCCTTGACGCTGCTAGTGTCGAGTGCAGGATGAAGGATCTCGCTCAGACGCCCGGGTTTGACTGTCTCAATGATGTACTTGTCGTCAATTGCCTTCTTCTTGTGAAGATCGAGCAACGTCTTGAGTTCGGCCTGGGCGCTCTGGTTGAGCACTTCCATCTGGTCGATGACCCAGAGCTGCCCCTGCTCGATGGTGAACCGAACGCGTCGGAGCTCTTTGAAATGGGTTTCCAGGTCCGCGCCAATTTTGTCCAGCTGGTCCTTGACCGGCTTGGCGATCTTGTCGATCGGCTTGCCCTTGGTCTCAGTGTCGTCGAAAGCACCAACGAAGTACTCCCCGGTGATACCGGATTTGCCCCCAATGATGTCCCGCGTATGGAAGTAGCCGAACAAACTGTCCTTTCCGAAATTGCCGAACACCATTGTCTGGATCAGAATGGCGGAGTCGGCGGAGCTCTGGTTCTTCTGAAAGAGCTTGTGGTAGAGCTTCAACACATAGCGAAGCTGCTCGTAACAGTCGCCGAAGACCTCAGCCGGTATCAGCTTCCCGTATTTTGCAATAGCGGCCTCTACTTTGGCCTTGTTTGACTTGGCAACTGCAGCCGCTTCAAAATCCTTCTGCATCGCCTCAAGCGCTGTTCGGCGCTTGGCCGGGACACCGTCAGTGAGCAATTCCATCTTCGCGATGTTTGCAAAGACATTCGCGAGTTCGTGATACCCAAACTGCTCACCGACGTAATCCGCGAATCCCCCAATGGTTCCAGTTGAAAGCCCGATGTTGTGAATCGTGGAAAAGGTGTTGACCATGTTCAACATGGGACTTTCAACGACCTTGATCAAAAGCGGTTTGTCGGCACCGGCGAAGGTCTTCTTGAAGATCCGCTCCATGCCGGTAATCGGTTCCTTCGCCGCCTCAAACACGCCTTCCTCGTCGTCGGCGATCTTGTTCAGGGTTTCATTCGTGATGAGAAATCCCGGTGAAATTGGAGCGCCAAGCGAGGCAAGCTCCATCACCCGCCGCCCTCGAGTTCCGATGACCTCAAGCTCATCGTCATCGGTCAGATATTCCGTGCTACTGAACGAGTAGTTTTGCTGCATCCCTTCTCTCCGTCATGTATAAAATGGGCGGCTCCTTGTTGCGAAGGCAACAGCCTCCGCGAGAGCCGCCCGCTCGCTAGAACAGGTTCAGCACCTGATCCAGGCCGCCCTTCAGGAAGGCCTCGAACCGGGGGCTTGCGCCCTCATACAGATAGCGTTGGAGCTTTCGCACATCGCGAATCTCCTCTCCGGCTGCGCTGAACATGATAGGCACGCCGTGTTTGACCTTGCCCCACTTGAACAACGAGTTGATGTCGTTGATCCGCTCGTTCTCGTACCACACCAGAACGTCGAGTCCCGAATACTTAGTCTTGTAACTCGTGATGATCTTCTTCCAAGCCTCCACGTTCCCATTGTGGAAGAGCTCGTTGGTGACAACGACCGAGTATCGTGGCGTGATATTCTTTCGACTTCCGCCACGAGCCTGCGCCGGCTGCGCCGGGGCCGTGGCCTGCGGCGCTGGTGCTGAGACCGCTGCCGCCTCTACCTCCGAGAAGGACGGCCTGGAACCTTGTTCGAGTGTAGTTCTGACGCCCTTATAGGCGCCGTCATTCTTCACCGCTCGTCCGTAGAGCACTTTGACGAAGTCGGTCGTTGCACTCTTGAGAGTTTTCGCATCCAGCTTGCCACGAGCCGGGCCGACGAAAACAGCCAGATACTCGCCCTTGACCAACGGCAGTGCACCTTCCCAGTGCCCGGCATTTGCCGGATTGATCAGATACAAGCCGGCCTGCGGGTGGTAGTAACAGACAATGATCTGCACCTTCCCCCACTTGTCGACAACGCTGACAATGTCGCCGGCATCATCCACAAGACTCTGCAGGTTGTGGGTCAGATATGCATATCCGAACTTGTCCACAAGGAGTGCATTCAGAATGGCTCGCGCCTGATAACGCTCAATGGCGCCCTCTTCGAGCGCCTCATTGATCAGGTCCGCGAGGTTGTAGCCCTCATTCATATCCGCCACAAACGAATTGACGGATTTGAAGTGGCGCAAGGCGGTGTTGAAACCCGCCTTGCGCGACAGGAAATTCAGAGAATTTTCCATGGCCTACAGTTCTTGGAGATCGTCGGCCGCCGCTTTCTTCCTTCGCGACGGTGTGACATTTGCCTTCCCCTTCACTCCGGCGTCACTGGACTCTTCGGCTGCGCCAAAGACCTGTGCCTCCGGCTCGGTGTAGCCGGCTTCACCCTCTTCTCCGCCAAAGGTCTGGGTGATGTCGGAGCGAACCGTGCTGCGTCGGCGCTTGAAGGTTGCGAAGGCCGCGTCCTGGAAGCCCTTGGAAACACCGTGCAGGAACTCGTTCAGCACGTTGGCCATACCGTTCAGGGTGAACTTCTTGCGCTTGATGCTGGTGATGTCCACGTCCAGGATCAGACCCGGCTGGATGTGATACGGATTGATGAGGTAGTCGAACGCCTCAAACTCACGCCGCAGGAAATCTATGCGTTTGTCCACTTCAACCCGCTCTTTCGGGTTCAGATGACCGTAGGTGACCCCAACCCGGTCCTGGGCCCTGCTCAACATCTGCTTCAGCATTTCCTTCTCGTGGAGGTAGGTCTGGTTCAACCGCTCAACGTCGGTGTCCTCGGCCTTGATCCTGAGAATCTCGTTCCAGGTTTTCTCGATCTCTTCGTACAACGGCTCACCGGTGTCCTGCTTTGTCTTCCGGACTCGACCGCGAACCTTCTTGGCTACGTCATCAAAATCCGAAACCCGCATACCACTCTTATTGCTCTCGTAGAGGGCAGCCGTGACATCCCACAGGTGGGTGATCTCGTTCTTGAATGCCTCCATCTGCTTGTCGTAGGCCTCACGCTCCTTGAGCAGTTGCTCCTGATCGTAGTACTTCATACGCATCTGGTAGCGCTCGTCCGGCAGATTGTTGATATCCGTGTCTTCGTACTCTCGAACAATGAGTTCACGGGCGTTCTTCAGGTTCTCGATGTACTGATAGCCCATCTTGGAAGTATCAAGAATCGACGTCAGAGAGTTGACCGCAGTGTTGAAACCACGGTTTCGGATATTCTCCATGTCAATGATCTTCTTGATGTTCTCGCGGATGTTCAGCGGGTCGAATTCCTTGAAGTCGATCTCAGCACGAAGTCCCTCGATCTTCTCCACCAGTTCCTTCGCCATGAAGGTGTAGCGCTTTGATCCTTCGTCCTCGGCATCATCGTCTGTGAAATTGGGAACGCGCTTGATCTTCTCGAAGATGATCTCGCTGTCGGAGAGCTCATCCTTGCCCTCGTCGACCAGCTCGTCCTGGAAGCGTTCCACTTCCCCCTCGATCAGGTTCATGATTGTCTTGGAAATCTGATCCTTGATCAGGAACTCAACCGTGACCTGATACTGGAAGATCGGGCTGATCAGCTCGGAATCCAGAATGTTCACGGAAAGCTTCACGTCACTGGCGACCTTCGGCTTGAAGGAGTTGTCCTTGAATGCGCACTTCACGATGGAGTATGCATTCTCGCCACGAATGAACGCGCCAACGTCCGCCTTCTGTCGCAGGAGTGAATTGGTCTCATTCTCCAAGTCGTTCACACCACGCTGGATATGCCCCTGCAGATGCCCGTACATATTGACAATTGATTTCTCGATCTCGGCGGTATTGAACTTGTCGGCGCCACCAACCTGATCGAGCAGTTCCGCCATCTCCTTCGGAGTGTAGCGGGCGAGCGCCTTGGTCTCTTCTTTGTCAATGAAGTTGCGGACCTTCTTCACCATCTCATCTTCACTGGTAACGATGTACCGGTTGAACATGTTTTGGTAATTCTGGTTGTAATAGTTGTACAGCTTCTCTTTGAGACCGCCCATGACGTCGAGTTGCTCGAGGACCTCGTCAGGTAACTTGACCTGCAAATCCTTGAGAATGTTCTCAACCTCTTCGGCGACTACCTGCTTGTACTCGTCTTTCTGACTACGACCTTCCTGCGCCAGACTGTTTCTGGAACCAACAGCTGAAGGCTTTCGGGGGTGAAATACGTTTGGACTCTTCGGTAGATCCGACATTCCTCTCTCCTTTCCTCGTTGAGTGATGCGCATGCCTTGCATGCGCGGGCAAGGCACGCATGGGCCACACCCAAATATAATACACTATGTTGATTTAACAACTCAAACCCTATTTACCCCTCCTTGACCCTATTCTCTCCATTCAGCGAGCTTTTTTTTCACCAATCGGGTGAAATTCTCGCTGTGAGACTCATCCCCGATCGACAGCAGCTCCACCTCAATCTCACTGCGTCGTCGGTCCGATGCCCCATCCGCCTCGTATTCCTCGGTCAGACGGACATACATATCATAGTCCTGTCCGAGCCGTGCAACCATGTATCGAACGGTAATATCCCACAGTGTATCGCCGTCCACTACAGTGTATCGCGTCCCGTTGGGCAGCACAAACACATTCTCCGGATATATCCAGTCGGGATCCGGCCGTTCCGGGTCAATGGTATGCATCAGGGCGTATCCATTCTCCGTCGCAATTCGATTGACCAGATTAATGATGTCCATGACGGTGATTTCTATGCCACCGGGGCCGATGACCCGCTCGTCGGTGATGATCACGCCGGGGATCGCCTGGAGCGCCCGGATCGCCGGCAATGTTTCGGGCGGCCAGCCTTCCGGGAGGATGGTGTCATCAGCCGCGGTGGTCGCGGCTGAAACGTCAGAGCCATCGGTGGTGTCCGCGGCGCCCGTACCATCGGCCACGAGGGTGTCGTCCCCCCGGGCCGTATCCTCGGCGGCCGCATCCTCGGCCACTGTGTCCTCACGGGCCGTATCCTCGGCCACTGTATCCTCACCGAACCAACGGTTTGGAATAGTGTCGGTCGCGAGAAGCACGCCCAGGGCAATCAACAACAGGACAATCACCGCCACGGGCACAAGCCAACGCCATGGCCCACCGCGCGACGAGCCTCTTCGGCCGGTGCTTCCAGCACGACGTGCGGTTCGCCCGCCCGAAGCCGACGCGGCTTTGTCCTGATCCTCGACCGTCCCAGGCTTCCCTTCATCAGCGGCGGTTGCCGCCTCCACGAGTTTGGGTTTCTTTCGCTCGGCAATTCGGCGCAGTCGCGCCTCCTCCATCTGTTCCGGGTTTGCAAGCCCCGCCACCAGCTCGGCAAGTCGATTCCGCTCGGACTCAAAGTCGAAGAGCGGCGCCGCGCTCATCTTCTGAGCGACCCGATCGGCATGGGCGACCCGATCACCGGTGATCCGGGAGGCGAAACGGTAGAAGAGATAGGGAACATTGTCGCGACGGCTGATTTCAGCAATAAGCGGCAGGGTTGCCGGAATTGACGACGGCGTGACCCGCTTCTCCAGAATGCCCGCCAGTCCGTC
>DAOWMR010000246.1 GCA_030642995.1 Spirochaetales bacterium | reverse complement strand
TACTCCTCCATGGCATTGCGAATGAGTTCGCTCGCGCTCCGACGGGTCTGCGCCGCGTGATCCTGGTATGCCCGATAGGTTTCTTCAGGCACATGAATCGTAATTGTCTTCATACATACATACTACCATATGTATATTGACTAATCCAGAATGCTTTCACACCAAGAGATAACAGACCTTGCCATCCCCGTACTTCAACTTGCCGTTGAAGCGGGCGAGGTAATCCTCGAAGTCTACGAAGCCAAGGATCTTCAGATCCAGCGGAAGGCGGACAATAGCCCGCTCACCCTCGCCGACCGTCGTGCCCACGACGTGATTGACGCGGGCCTCATCTCCCTGGCGCCGGACGTTCCGGTGTTGAGCGAAGAGGGACGGGAAATCCCGTTCTCGGAACGCAAGCATTGGGATGAGCTCTGGCTCGTTGATCCGTTGGACGGCACCAAGGAGTTCATCAAGGGTAACGGCGAGTTCACCGTGAACATCGGCCTCGTGCAGAACGGAGCGCCTGTCTTTGGCGTTGTCTACGGCCCGGTCTGCCGGGTAGCGTACGTGGGCATTCCCCAGCCCTGCGACCCCGCTTCGCCCGGCGATACCAGATTCCCCGACCCCGGTGCGTACCGCTTCCTGCTCGAGGACGCCGCCCCTGCCGACCCAGACCCGGCCCGTCGCGCCGAGCCCATCTCCGGCGCAGCACCGGGAAAGGAACGGATCAACATCGTTGCCAGCCGACACCACATGGGTCGACGAACGCGCTCCTTTGTTCGAACAATCGGGGTCGGCTACGAGGACGTGAAGCTCCTGCACGTCGGCAGTTCATTGAAGCTCTGCCTCATTGCCGAGGGTAGCGCGAGCATCTATCCTCGCAACCGTCCTACGATGGAGTGGGACACCGCCGCCGGCCACGCAGTAGTGAAAGCCGCCGGCGGGGAAGTCTGGCAGGCTCCCAGAGATGGGCACGATCCGATACCCAATTGGCTGGCCGGTGACCCGGTGGACGTCGCCGGCATTCAACCGCTACGCTACAACAAGGAAAGTCTCGTGAATCCGCACTTCGTGGCCCGGGGGTGGTGAGAGCGATATGCGCAAGCACCCACCATGGGTCGACGTAGGGGGCGAATCGCTGCAGAATGTCTGGAAGGTTGTTCCGACGAGCCCGCGCGCCGCGAACGGAGAGCATATGACGAAGGAAGACGCTGTGGAAACAGTGGTGCGAGAATGTTTCTGGGGTGACTACGCCCTCTCGGTCTCCGACATCGTGACTCGGCTAAACTCAGGCGACTCGGAGTTCTCCCGGTTCTTGTTCGGGAAAATCGCGGACAATGCACGCTATCCGTCGCGCCTGATACGGGTTCTCTTTTCGCCCGAGGGTATCCGGAATCTGTTGGACCGCGCAGAACGACAGCCGCGCTGGAACGACCGCCGGCATCGGCTCATACGCGCGAACCTTTCGGGGCGAAGAGATCTCGTGCCCGAGAGACAGTGGAGCCGGTAGATGGACTACGCGTCGCTCTATGCCATTCAAGACCAGGTGCTTGACGCACTGTTCTCCGGAGAGACCGAATTCTATCTGACGGGCGGAACATGTCTGCACCGCTTCTATGCCCGGAAAAGACACTCGGATGATCTGGATCTGTTTACGTCTGCAACGGCTCTCTACCGGGACGATGTTCGAAACGCACTGCAGCGCCTCAACAACACCGGGTTTGACTATGAGACAGTTGTAGATACACGGGATTTCGTGAGGATTGTTGCCGGCGGAATGCTCAATGTCGATTTTGTGAACGACCGGGTCTTTCGTCACGGCGCCTCACAGATATCCCGCCACAAGTATCGACTGGATAACCTGACGAACATCTTCGCCAACAAAATTTGCGCGGTCCTTGGACGGGACGAGCCAAAGGACATTTTCGATCTCTGCACACTGATGCAGATGAATGAAGTCAGTCCCGCAAATCTGCTGCCCATTGTCCAGCGCAAATGTGCCCTGGAGCTGGAAGATTTGGAATACCGGCTGACATCGTTCCCTGTTGAGTTGCTTCAAACCCTCGCGGTTACGGACACGGCCTTCCTTGAGGGCATCTGTGAAGACTACGAGCAAATCGTTGGAGAGCTTCTGGAATCGCTGGCGTAAGCCGGTGAGAGAGACTGTCCTGAACAACGCGGAGCCTGTCGCCGGTGCTGCGGAAGCGATAAGCAAGCTTGTCGTTCCGGGTGTTCTTGAAGATGCAGAACCCTACCTTGGCATGGTCCGCTTCCGCAATCTGATAGTCCATGAGTATGAAAGATCAATCCCGAGATTCTGTATGAGATTGCGCCGTCAATTGCGACCACCTGCAAACAGTTTCGAAAGGCAAGATTGGTGCACTGATTACCGCTCCGCGTCCGGAGAGGAGGGTCGCCGTCGGACGGGCCATTCGCTTCGCACTCGCCATCTGAGTCTGCGGTCGCGGGATCGACCTTGAAATCTCCAAGTGTAGCTTGGAAACTTCAAGGCAAACTCGTACAATGGAAGGATGGTAGCACGAAATCGTGACACAAAGCGCATTCGCCGGCTCCTGGGCATCTTTCCTGTCGTTGCGTTGCTCGGGCCGCGGCAATCCGGTAAAACCACTCTGGCCGGGCAACTCCATGCAGATCACTACTTTGACCTGGAGAGTCCCGCCGATCAGATTTTGTTTGACGCGCCGCAACGAGCGCTTGGACCCCTTCGGGGGCTGATTGTCCTTGACGAGATTCAGCGAAACCCGGCGTTGTTTTCTCTGCTCCGTGTGCTCGCTGATGAGACCGTTGATCGGCGTTTCCTGATTCTCGGAAGTGCATCGCCCGACCTGGTGCGGCACGGAGCTGAAACACTTGCGGGTAGAATCGGATTCCATTATCTGGGCGGGTTCTCGCTCGAGGATGTCGGACACGATTCCGCGGAGCAACTCTGGATTCGCGGAGGTTTTCCGCGATCCTTTCTTGCGGAGGACAGTGAGACCAGCCGCATCTGGCGGGACGCATTCATCCAGACTTACCTGGAACGAGATATCTCCTTTTACGGCGTTTCATTGCCTCCTGGTGCGCTTCGCCGGTTCTGGACGATGGTGGCCCACTACTCAGGCCAGGTTCCGAACTTCTCTGAGATTGGGCGATCGTTCGGAGTGTCGGACACAACCGTGCGGCACTACCTGGATCTCCTTGAAGGGACCTTCACGGTACGATTGTTGCAGCCGTGGAGCATCAATGTCGGCAAGCGGCTGGTGAAACGTCCCAGGATTTACGTCCGGGACACCGGACTGCTCCACGCGCTTCTGGGCCTCACGCACCGGCGGGATGTTCTGTCGCACCCCAAAGCCGCCGCGTCCTGGGAAGGCTTTGCGTTGGAGCAGCTCGTCGGGATCATCGGCAAGCGGTCTGAGGAGCTCTACTTTTACCGAACACACGCCGGCGCTGAGGTTGATCTCCTGTGGGAGAAAAACGGCCGGCTCCGCGCGGCTGAGATGAAGCTCTCCGATGCTCCGCGAATGAGTCGATCCATGCACAACGTCCTACAGGACCTCAATCTTGATCATCTGTTTGTGATCTATCCCGGCGAACGGACCTATCCGATGGCGGACCAGGTCACAGCCGTGTCCATTCGGGATCTTGAGATTTGTCGAGGAGCTGCAGGCGCGTGAGGTAAGCGAATACCGTGGGATCATTTGACATTGAAGAAGCCAGGGAGAATCTCAGAAAGCGACGAGAGAGGACCGCAAAGGAGCGGGAAAAACTCTTCTTGAAGGCCACCGCGGATTGTGAGGCGATTATCGGAATGATCACACAGCAGTTCAAGCCCAGGCGTATCTATCAGTGGGGTTCTCTTCTCCAGAAGGAGATGTTTACCGACTATTCCGACATAGATATCGCCCTGGAGGGAATGGGATCGATCCAGGATGTCATGGAATTGGAACGAGTTGCGGAAAGCATGACTGAGTTCCCTCTCGACATCGTGGAAATTGAGAAGATCAGCCCCGCCCACGCGGACTCAATTCGGTCCAAAGGAAGGCTTGTGTATGAACGGAACTGATCCGGACGTACTTCTGGGAGAACTGGACAAAGGAATGGAGGCGCTCACCGGCGTGCATTCCTTCTTCGAGCGGAGCCTCGTCGAGGATCTACCCAAACTTGGCAGAAGCCGGAGCGCGGCAGTTCTCCTGGCCGGGATAATCGACACCTACTACACGTGCCTGGAGACGATGTTCTTTCGCATTTCGCAATTCTTCGAAAACTCGTTGACCAAAGAACGTTGGCACGCGGATCTCTTGCGGAACATGTGCATCGCCGTGAAAGGCGAGCGCGTTGAAGTCATACGGGATGAAACCTTCTCGTGTCTGGACGAAATCCGGCGGTTCAGACATTTCAACAGGTACTACTACAGCCTTGAGTACGACTGGGACCGAATCGATTTTCTCATCAAAAAAATGCGGCAGGTCCATCCCCTGGTTACCGAAGATATCACGTGCTTCATGACCTTTGTGGGTGAGTTGTCGGCCTGAAAGGAAGAATTAGGGCGGATTCTGTAGATGTCGCCGTGCCGGCTCACACCGAGCGCGTCCCTTTGACCGGACCGGCAATGTGGATTATCATAGCTATACATATCCACATTGTGGAGGAAGGTGATTGAAAACCGTTCAAATGACCCTTGATGATGAGCTGGTGAAGGAGGTTGACCGTGTTGCGAAACGAATCCATACGAGCCGTTCCGCGTTCACGCGAAAAGCCCTTCGTGAAGCACTCGCCCGGTACAGCATTGAACAACTGGAGAGCAAGCACCGCAAGGGGTACGAGCGGGATCCGGTGGTAGTTGGTGAGTTTTCGGTCTGGGAAGGGGAGCAGTCGTGGGGCGAGGAATGAAACACGGCGAAATCCGTTGGTACAAGTTTGCCGGACCGGACAAGAAGAGGCCCGTTGTCATCCTGACGCGAGATTCCGTGTTGAACTACCTCGGTGAAGTCACCATTGCCCCCATTACGAGTACCGTCCGTGATATTCCGTCGGAAGTCTTTCTCTCGAAGGATGACAGCATGCT